>CAMPJN010000271.1 GCA_946886875.1 uncultured Pseudomonas sp. | reverse complement strand
TCATGATGTCGTTGACCGTCACCCGCTCCAGGTCGAGGATGCCCAGCAGCATGCTTTGGCGGTTCTTCGGCAACTCATGCCCGGATTCGCGCACCACGCTGCGCAGTTCCTCGGTGGTCAGGCTGTCGTTGCTTTTGCTGGCTGGGTCGATACCGAGCAGGCGTAGCAGGCCATTGCTGATCCAGCCGAGCAGAATCACCAATGGATAGAACAGCTTTTGCAGCAGCACCAGCGGCAGGCTGAAGGGGTAGGCGACCCTTTCCGGGTGCAGCGCCGCCAGGGTTTTCGGCGTGATCTCGCCGAAGATCAGCAGCGCCAGGGTCAGACCGATGGTGGCGATGGCGATACCGGCTTCGCCCCACAGCTTGATCGCCAGAACAGTGGCGATGGAGGAAGCGAGGATATTGACGAAGTTATTGCCGATCAGGATGGTGCCGAGCAGGCGATCCGGACGGCTGAGCAAGTCGCTGACGCGCTTGGCGCCGCGATGCCCTTCCTTGGCCAGGTGGCGCAGGCGGTAGCGGTTGAGGCTGAGAATGCCGGTCTCGGAGCTGGAGAAAAACGCCGAGCAGGCCAATAGAAAAATCAACAGGCCAAGCAGAAAACCTGGGTGTACGTTGTCCACGGTAAGTGACCTAGATGTGCAGAATGAATTCGCGGACCAGCTTGCTGCCGAAATAGGCCAGCATCAGCAGGCAGAAGCCCGCGAGGGTCAGGCGAATGGCCTTGTGCCCGCGCCAGCCGAGCTGGTGGCGGCCCCAGAGCAGCACGGCAAACACTATCCAGGCGAAGCAGGACAGAATGGTTTTGTGCACCAGGTGTTGGGCGAACAGGTTGTCGATATAGAGCGCGCCGGACAGCAGCGACAGCGACAGCAGTAACCAGCCGGCCCAGAGGAAGCCGAACAGTAGGCTTTCCATGGTTTGCAGCGGGGGGAAGTTCTTGATCAGTCCGGACGGATGCTTGTTCTTGAGTTGGTGATCCTGCAGCAGCAACAGCAGGGACTGCAGTACAGCGATGGTGAGCATGCCGTAGGCAATGATCGACAGCAGGATATGTACGCGGATGCCCGGTTGTTCGGTGATCGGCTGGATGGTGCCGCTGGGCATGAATTGTGCGAGCAGCACGGTCAGGCAGCCAAGGGGGAACAGCAGCATCAGCAGGTTTTCCACCGGGATGCGCACGCACGCCAGCAGCGTCAGCAGAATCACCGCAAAGGCGATCAGGCTGGAGGCGTTGAAGAAATCCAGCGTCAGGCCGGCGCTGCTATGCAATTGCATGAACAGGCTGCCGCCGTGAAAGAACAGGGCGAGCACGCCAATCAGCGCCAGCAGGCGTTTGTCGGGTGTGCTGCGCTGGCTGAGGCGCAGACCTTGATAGATGGCGGCGCCTGCATATAGAGAGGCGGCGGCCAGGCTGGGCAGCAATGGGAACATAAATCCTTGTTGGGCGAGCCCGAAAGGCGCTGAGTGTGTCATACAAGGTTATTTCACGAAAGACCGTTGGCGGTGTCGGTGCCGCAGACACTTCGCTATAATCCGCCGCCTGCTACAAGCCCATCCGTGGCTCCATTAGGGCCTGAAAGGAACGCGCATGTTCGAAAATCTGACAGACCGCCTCTCGCAAACCCTGCGAAACGTCACTGGCAAGGCCAAGCTGACCGAAGACAATATCAAGGACACGCTGCGCGAAGTGCGCATGGCCCTGCTCGAAGCAGACGTCGCGTTGCCGGTGGTCAAGGACTTCGTCAACAAGGTCAAGGAACGTGCGGTCGGCACCGAGGTGTCGAAAAGCCTGACGCCGGGACAAGCGTTCGTGAAGATCGTGCGCGCCGAGCTGGAAGAGCTGATGGGGGCGGCCAACGAAGACCTGGCGCTGAATGCCGTACCGCCGGCGGTGGTGCTGATGGCCGGCCTGCAGGGTGCGGGCAAGACCACTACCGCCGGCAAGCTGGCGCGCTTCCTTAAAGAGCGCAAGAAAAAGACCGTGATGGTGGTGTCCGCCGACGTCTATCGCCCGGCGGCGATCAAGCAGCTGGAAACCCTGGCTGGTGAGATCGGTGTGACCTTCTTCCCTTCCGATATCAGCCAGAAGCCGGTGGCGATTGCCGAGGCGGCGATAAGGGAAGCCAAGCTCAAGTTCATCGATGTGGTGATAGTCGACACCGCCGGTCGCTTGGCCATCGATGCCGAGATGATGGCCGAGATCCAGGCCCTGCATGCGGCGATCAAGCCGGTCGAAACCCTGTTCGTGGTCGACGCCATGACCGGCCAGGATGCCGCCAATACCGCAAAAGCCTTTGGCGACGCACTGCCGCTGACCGGTGTGGTGCTGACCAAGGTGGATGGTGACGCCCGCGGTGGTGCGGCGCTGTCGGTACGGCATATCACCGGCAAGCCGATCAAGTTTATCGGTATGGGCGAGAAGAGCGATGCGCTGGAGCCCTTCCATCCGGATCGTATCGCTTCGCGCATCCTCGGTATGGGCGACGTGCTCAGCCTGATCGAGCAGGCCGAACAGACCCTCGATCGCGAGAAGGCCGAAAAACTCACCAAGAAGCTGAAGAAGGGCAAGGGCTTCGACCTTGAGGACTTCCGCGATCAACTGCAGCAGATGAAGAACATGGGCGGCCTTGGCGGCCTGATGGACAAGCTGCCGCAGATGGGTGGGGTCAATCTGGCGCAGATGGGTAATGCCCAGGGCGCCGCCGAGAAGCAGTTCAAGCAGATGGAGGCGATCATCAACTCCATGACCCCGGCCGAGCGCCGTGATCCCGAGATCATCAGTGGTTCGCGCAAGCGCCGCATCGCCATGGGCTCCGGCACCCAGGTGCAGGACATCGGCAGGCTGATCAAGCAGCACAAGCAAATGCAGAAGATGATGAAGAAATTCACCGCCAAAGGCGGCATGGCCAAGATGATGCGCGGCATGGGCGGGATGATGCCGGGCGGTATGCCGAAGATGTAAAGCAACATGCCTTACCTTGAGCGGTGGGCTATCACCGCTCAAGTCTCTAGTAACCGGCCCTTTGATCGAGCCTTTTCCTCTTCGCGGAAAAAGACTTTGCAAAAAGGCCGATAATCCTTAGAATATGCGGCCTTTCGGGCCTAGCGCCCTATGCGTGCATTTCAGTTTTGCAGCACCGACTACAGGAACGAAGTTCAATGGTAACCATCCGTCTTGCCCGTGGCGGCTCTAAAAAGCGCCCTTTTTACCACCTCACCGTGACCAACAGCCGCAATGCGCGCGATGGTCGTTTCGTTGAGCGTATCGGTTTCTTCAACCCGGTTGCTTCGGGTGCCGAAATCAAGCTGTCCGTAGACCAAGAGCGTGCTACTTACTGGCTCGGCCAGGGTGCACAGCCGTCTGAGCGTGTTGCTCAGCTGCTCAAGGAAGCTGCTAAGGCTGCTGCCTAAGCACTTATGAGCATGACGCCAGCTCCCGCCGAGGACCTTGTAGTTCTCGGCAAGATTGTCTCGGTGCATGGCGTAAAGGGCGAGGTGAAGGTGTTTTCCTTTACCGATCCTTTAACCAACGTGCTCAATTATCCTCGCTGGACGCTTAAACGCGACCACGAGGTGAAACAAGTCGAAGTAGCCAGTGGGCGCTTGCAAGGCAAGGTTCTGGTAGCACGGCTCAAGGGTTTGGATGATCGCGAAGTGGCTCGTACCTTCGCGGGTTTCGACATCTGCGTCCCTCGTGCTCAATTGCCGGAACTCAGCGAAGGCGAGTTCTACTGGTATCAGTTGGAAGGTCTCAAGGTCATCGATCAGGCAGGGCAGTTGCTCGGCAAGATTGACCATTTGTTCGAGACCGGCGCCAACGATGTGATTGTGGTCAAGCCCTGCGACGGCAGCCTTGATGATCGTGAACGCCTGCTGCCCTATACCGGACAGTGCGTGTTGTCGATCGATCTGGCCGCTGGCGAGATGCAGGTCGACTGGGATGCGGACTTCTAAGCGTGCGCGTTGAAGTCATTACGCTATTCCCGGAGATGTTTGCCGCAATCAGTGATTACGGCATTACCAGCCGTGCGGTGAAACAGGGGTTGTTGCAATTGACCTGCTGGAACCCGCGGAGCTACACCTCGGATCGTCACCACACCGTGGATGATCGACCCTTCGGTGGTGGCCCAGGCATGGTGATGAAGATCAAGCCGCTCGAAGATGCTTTGCTTGATGCCAAGCGGGCTGTGGGTGGTGCGGCCAAGGTGATTTACCTGTCGCCGCAAGGTCGCCGGCTGACGCAGTCAGCAGTACGCGAACTGGCCAATGAGGATGCGTTGATCCTGATTGCCGGTCGCTACGAAGGCATCGATGAGCGCTTTATCGAAGCGCATGTCGATGAGGAATGGTCGATTGGGGATTACGTCCTGTCTGGCGGTGAGCTGCCGGCCATGGTGCTGATCGACGCGGTAACGCGCCTTTTGCCTGGTGCATTGGGTCATGCTGACTCGGCCGAGGAGGACTCCTTTACGGATGGTCTGCTCGACTGCCCGCACTACACCCGCCCGGAGGTGTATGCGGATAAAAGTGTTCCGGACGTGTTGCTTAGCGGCAACCACGAACACATCCGGCGCTGGCGTTTACAGCAGTCCCTTGGTCGGACCTGGGAACGTCGCGCTGATCTTCTGGAAAGCCGCTCGCTTTCTGGAGAAGAGAAGAAGCTGCTGGAGGAATACGTCCGCCAGCGGGACGATAGATGATGTATCGATGGCAGGCCAGACGGCTTGTCTTAGGAGCGCAGTATGACCAACAAGATTATTCAGCAGATCGAAGCTGAGCAGATGAGCAAAGAGATCCCGACCTTTGCACCGGGCGACACCATTGTCGTTCAGGTAAAAGTGAAGGAAGGCGACCGTCAGCGTCTGCAGGCATTCGAAGGCGTTGTTATCGCCAAGCGTAACCGCGGCCTGAACAGCGCATTCACCGTTCGCAAAATCTCCAACGGCGTTGGCGTCGAGCGTACTTTCCAGACCTACAGCCCGCTGGTCGACAGCCTGGCCGTCAAGCGTCGCGGCGACGTACGTAAAGCCAAGCTTTACTACCTGCGTGACCTGTCCGGTAAAGCAGCACGCATCAAGGAAAAACTGGGCTAAGTCTCAGTTTCCTTGTAGAAAAGCAGCCTTCGGGCTGCTTTTTTCGTTTCTGGCATCGCTTAATAGCGCACATGTGAGCATCGCCAGAGCTGTGTTCAAGTAGTTGCCGTGTCAGGCGCCGGGCTGGCATCGATCAAGGCGACCAGGGTCCAGCCGGTTTGCGGCTGCAACTGCTGTTCCGGGGTTGCGATTTGCACTCGGCCTTCGCGGTCGCGGGCGAACAGCAAGGTTGCGCGTTGGCCATGCAGGACCTGGTAATCGCTCCAGGAAAATCCGTCGGTCAGGGTGGTGCTATAGATTTGTGCACCCTGAGCCATGCGGCTGGCGGCCTGCGGATAGGTCAGCACCTGGCTACCGAGGGGCCGGCCGCGGTGCTCGTCGCTGGCGCGGTGTTTGTCGGTGCGGCGGCTTTCCTGGCCGCTGGCCAGGCTGAACA
>CAMPJN010000270.1 GCA_946886875.1 uncultured Pseudomonas sp. | reverse complement strand
AAGGGCGGGTGAAACCCGCCAGGAGCACAGGCGTAGATAACGGCTTGGCGGGTTGGCGAATGCGTTAGCGAATACGTCCGTAGGTTGGTGCTGAGCCTGCGAAGCCCAACGCGGCAGCGACCTGCCTCCTGCGGCGCGTGGGCATGATCCGATATCTACTCGCCCGCCGCTTTGTTGGGCTTCGCTTCGCTCAGCGCCAACCTACCGATCATAAGTGTGTAGGGTGCGCCATGCGCACCGACGTACTTGCGAGTGTTGTCGCGGCTTCCCGTGCGCGGTGGCAACAAATGGTGCGCGCGGCGCACCCTACGGGGGCTGCGGCAGTTTCGCAGCCTGCATACGCTAGGGCTACGAGCAGCGTAACGCCCGGGGCCGCGAGAGCATCGCAGCCCTGGGCGCAATACCGGGCTTATTGGTCGTTCGGTACGGACTGGCTTTCCAGCATCTGCTCCATCATCTGCAGCATGTTCTGCATATTCTGATGCATGTCCTTCAGGCATTGCTGCTGCATGGGTGCATCCTTGGCCATCGGGCATTGGCTCTGCTGCATGCGCTGATTCATCATGCCCATCTGCGAGCGCATGGCCTGACGGTGTTCGCTGCGGATCTTCTGGCGCTCCTGGGGATTGGTGGTGTTGTGCATTCTGTCCATCATCTCCTGCATCTTGGACATGTCCATCATGCCCATACCCATACCCATACCCATGCCCATACCTTGCCCTGTCCCTTGGCCCATGCCCTGGCCCATCGGCATGTTTTGCTGGTTCTGCGCCAACTGCTCGGGGTGGTGTGCATCGGTGGCGAACGCCGGGGCGGTCAGTAATGCGCCGGTGAGGGCAAGGGCGGTCAGGGTCTTGTAGGTGAAAGTGCTCATGGTGGTTCTCCTGCCTGGTTTAGGGTGTGTTGCGGATAACGCTCAAGGGGGCTCTCTTGAGCAGTAGGGAATTGGCGATCACCGACAGCGAACTGGCGGTCATGGCGATCACGCCGATCATCGGGTGCAGCAGGCCGACGGCGGCGATGGGGATGGCGGCGACGTTGTAGGCCGAGGCCCAGATCAGGTTCTCGACGATCTTGCGGAAGGTCAGGCGCGACAGCTGCGCCGCTTCCACCAGGCCGCTCAGGCGTTCGCCGATCAGGATCACGTCGGCGGCCTCCATGGCCACATCGGCGCCGGTGCCGATGGCGATGCCGACATTGGCCTGCTTGAGCGCCGGGGCGTCGTTGATGCCATCACCGACCATCGCCACCCACTGGCCGTATTCGGCCTGCAACTGGCGAATGACCTCGACCTTGCCGCCGGGCAGAACGTTGGCGTGGACGCTGTCGATGCCCACTTGCGCGGCGATATGGGCGGCGGCGCGCGGGTTGTCGCCGGTGAGCATCACGGTATGGATGCCCATGGCGCGCAGCTCGGCAATGGCCGATTGGGCGTCCTGTTTAAGGCTGTCGGCCACCGCCACCACGCCGATCAGTTGCTGCGCGCGGGCGATATAGAGCGCGGTCTTGCCCTGGTTTTCCAGGGCTTCCAATTGGCTGGCCAGGCTTGCGGTGTCGACCTGGCATTCCTGCATCCAGCGCGCGTTGCCGACGCGGATCAGTTGGCCGTCCACCCGGCCCTGCACGCCAAGGCCGTTGAACGCCTGGAACTCACTTAGCGCACCCAGGTTCAGGCCGAGCTCCTTGATACGTTCGACCATGGCCAGGGCGATTGGGTGCTCGGAGCCGTATTCCACGCTGGTGGCCAGGCGCAACAGTTCCTGCTCGTCGACACCGGCGCTGGGCAGGCAATCGGTGACCACCGGTTTGCCCAGGGTTAGGGTGCCGGTCTTGTCGAGCACCATCACCTTGATGTCCTTGAACATCTGAATGGCGGTGCCGGAGCGATAAAGAATGCCCAACTCGGCGCCGCGACCGGCGCCCACCATCAGTGCGGTCGGGGTGGCCAGGCCGAGGGCGCAGGGACAGGCGATCACCAGCACTGCGACGCTGGACAGCAGCCCGACCAGACCCGGCGACAGCTCGGCATTGACCCAGGGCAGCCAGCTCGCGCCCCAGACCAGAATGCCGCGCAGCGACTCGCCGGCGATCAGCCAGACGACCAGGCTCAGCAGGCTGATGATGATCACCAGGGGCACGAAGCGCCCGGTCATGCGATCGGCGAACTCCTGGATCGGCACCTTGGTGCTTTGCGCATGCTCGACCAGGTCGATCACCTGGGCGAGAAAGGTGTCCTGGCCGACCTTGGTCGCGCGTACGGTCAGCAGGCCCTCCTTGTTCAGGGTCGCGCCTATCACCGGATCGCCCGGGCCCTTTTCCTTCGGCAAGGATTCGCCGGTGGCCAGGGATTCGTCGATATGGCTGTTACCCTCGACCACTTCGCCGTCACTGGGGATTTTTTCACCGGGGCGCACCAACATCAGATCGCCGACCACCACGGCTTCTATCGGTACCTGCACCTCGACACCATCGCGTAGCAGTACCGCACTCTTGGCGCCCAGTTCGAGCATCTTGCGGATTGCCTGGGAGGCACGGCCTTTGGCGCGGGCCTCCAAATAGCGGCCGATCAGGTGAAAGGTGGTGATGGTGGCGGCCATCTCGACGAAGGAGGTCATGGGGTAGAAGAACCCTACCAGGCCGATAAAGTAGGGCGGCAGGCTGCCCAGGCTGATCAGCACATCCATATTGGCGGTGCGGTTGCGCAGCGCTTTCCAGGCCGACACATGGGTGCTGGCGCCGGCGATAAACACCGGGATGGCGGCGAGCACCACCACCATCGCCAGATAGCCCGGCAGCATGAACCAGAACATATGCACGGCCATCAGCAGCATGATCAAGGTCGTGGGTACGCCGGCTATCCACATGCGGCGCCAGGCATCGCGCAGGTACTGGTCCTCCTCCGCAGCGCCGCTGGGCTCGCTGCCGCTGCCGGCGAGGGCTGCCTTGGCCACCTCGTAACCGGCCTGCTCCACGGTTTTTTGCAGGGTCGCCAGGTCCGTCTGGCTCGCATCGAACTCGATACGCACTTTATGGCTGGCGATGCTGGTGCTCAGCTCGGCAATGCCGGGCAGACGCCTGAGCGACTGGCTGACCAGGCCGGCACAGTGGTCGCTGCCCATGCCGGGGACTATCAATATCGCAGTCTGCCGACTGCCGCTTGGTTCGACCGCATTCATGGTCTGGGCTCCTGTTGAATGGTGGTGTCAGCGGCAGTGACGAACAGCCGTGGAATAAAGGCCGGCACCCGCGCCCGATAACGCTGCCAGCGCTCGCCGAAGTGGCTGGCGGCCCAGCGATCCTCCTGGCGTGCCAGATGCACATACATCAGCAGCAATACGGGGAACATCAACAGGGTCAGCAAGGTCGGCCATTGCAGCAGGAAGCCGAACATGATCAGGCTGAAGGCCAGGTACTGTGGATGGCGGATGCGCGCATAAGGTCCGCTTTCCGCCAAGGTGCCGGCCTGCTGGGCGCGATAGAGCACGCGCCAGGCGCTGGCCAGCAGCCAGAAACCGGCGAAGATCAGCAGGTTGCTGAGCACATGCAGCACGCCGAAATGCGGATCGCCTTCGATGCCCAGGAGGCTGTTCCATAGATGGCCGGCGTTGTGCGACAGCGGGTCCAATTGCGGATAGCTGCTTTGCAGCCAGCCGGCCAGCAGGTAGAGCGTCAGTGGAATGCCGTACATCTCGACGAACAGGGCGACGATAAAGGCCGCGAAGGTGCCGAAGGTGCGCCAATCCCGTGGGCTGTTCGGCTTGAAGAAGCTGAAGGCGAACAGAATGAATACCAGCGAATTGACGATCACCAAGCCCCAGAGGCCGTAGGCCGAGATTGTCTGTTCCATAGGCTGTTGCCTCCTGATCAGTGAGGGTCGTGCGGGCCGTCTTTATCCCGGCCATGGCCGTGATGCATGAACAGATGCATCAGCGGGCAGAGCAGCAGGATCAGATAGGGCAGGGCGCCGAGCAGGTGGGCCTGGTGCTCTTCCCAGAGAAGGAACAGAGCGACGGCGGCGAAAACCAATAGTGCGGGCCAGTAGCGCCAGGGGTTGTTGGCTGCTGGGGCGCTATGAGGGTCATGGGGCATGTTGGCACTCTCCAAAAACCGAGGGGCGCAGCGCTATGCACGGCGTAGGGCCGGCGCAGCGCGGCTGCGGGTTTTAGCGGGGAGAGTGGCGCTATTCGTTATAGCGATGCAGTTGCTTGCGAATCGGCAGGGGCAAGCCGGGGCTGTGCAGCCTGGGCCAGATGAATTGCAGAGGGCGGCGCGAACCGGCGAGCGGGGTGAAGATCGCCACCAGGCCGAGCAACACGGCCAGGTCCAGCATTATCGTCGACAGCTGTTGGCTGCGCGGCGAGTTTTGCAATGCGTTGCAGGTGTCGCTGGTTGCGCTCCCCAGGTCGTGCTGGCCATGGCAAGGGCTGGTGAACAGCACGTCGACAGGGCTGGCGGCGTTCGCCTGAGCGCTGGGGGCATCGGCATGGGCGAAGGAGCAAGCGAAAAACAGCACGAACCAAAGCGCCACCAGGTTTTTGGTGAGCCACATATGGCGGGTGCGCATCGCTTGTAGCATGGCTTCGGATTCCGCGTTTTATCGGAGTAGCTATGCCGATTAGAACGCGGGAGCGGCCGGGCGCTATTGATCCAAATCATGCCGGCCGTTTGTGTTGGCGACTGCAGTAGCCGTTTATCGCCGATAACCGGGTTAGCGCGCCACGCTGACCCCTTCCAGATTGGCAAAGGAGGTGTCCTTGGCGGTGAGCAGGAAGTCGCGCATAAACGGCGAGTCGAGCATATCGGTGCGGATGCCGGCGTACAGGGTGGCGAACAGGCCTTTTTCGCCCAGGCGCTTGGCCGTGACGTAGCCGCGCGAGCTGTATTCGTGCAGTGCCCAGTTGGGCAGGCCGCAGACGCCACGGCCGCTGGCCACCAGCTGCATCATCATCACCGTCAGTTCCGAGGTGCGCACTTGCGCGGGTTCGATGTCGGCCGGTTCGAGGAAGCGGGTAAAGATATCCAGGCGGTCGCGTTCCACCGGATAGGTGATCAGCGTCTCGCTCTCCAGGTCCTCGGGTTGGATAAACGGCTTGCTGGCCAACGGGTGCTGATTGGCCACCGCGAGCATGGCCTCGTAGGTGAACAGCGGTACATAGGTGATGCCGGCCAGTTCCAGCGGGTCGCTGGTCACCACCAGATCCAGATCGCCACGGGCCAGCGCCGGCAGCGGGGCGAAGGAGAAGCCCGAGGCCAGGTCCAGCTCCACTTCCGGCCAGGCGTCGCGGAACTGATCGATGGTCGGCATCAGCCACTGGAAGCAGCTGTGGCACTCGATCGCCATATGCAGGCGCCCAGCGGTGCCGCCGGCCAGCCGCGCCAGATCGCGCTCGGCGGCGCGCAGCAGCGGCAGCACGGCATCGGTCAATTGCAGCAAACGCAGGCCGGCACTGGTGAAACGCACCGGTTTGGTCTTGCGCACGAACAGCTGCATGCCCAAGCGTTCTTCCAGTTCCTTGAACTGATGCGACAGCGCCGACTGAGTCAGGTGCAG
>CAMPJN010000269.1 GCA_946886875.1 uncultured Pseudomonas sp. | reverse complement strand
TTCCAGGGCGGCCTGAAGTACGCTCGCGAGCGTCTGCAGATGCGTTCTTTGACTGGCCCGAAAGCGCCGGAAAAAGCCGCCGACCCGATCATCGTGCACCCTGATGTGCGCCGCATGCTGCTGACCATGAAGGCCTTTGCCGAAGGCAACCGCGCGATGGTGTACTTCACCGCCAAGCAGGTCGACATCGTCAAGTACAGCCAGGACGAAGCCGAGAAGAAGCAAGCAGACGCACTGCTGGCCTTCCTCACCCCGATCGCCAAGGCCTTTATGACCGAAGTCGGCTTCGAAGCCGCCAACCACGGCGTACAGATTTATGGCGGCCACGGTTTCATCGCCGAGTGGGGCATGGAGCAGAACGTTCGCGACAGCCGTATTTCCATGCTGTACGAAGGCACCACCGGCATCCAGGCCCTCGACCTGCTCGGTCGTAAAGTGCTGCAGACTCAAGGCGAAGCGCTGAAAGGCTTCACCAAGATCGTGCACAAATTCTGCCAGGCCAATGAAGGCAACGACGCGGTTAAAGCGCTGGTCGAGCCGCTGGCCAAGCTGAACAAGGAGTGGGGCGAGCTGACCATGAAGGTCGGTATGGCGGCGATGAAAGATCGCGAAGAAGTCGGTGCCGCTTCGGTGGATTACCTGATGTATTCCGGTTACGTCTGCCTGGCCTACTTCTGGGCCGACATGGCGCGCCTGGCGGCCGAGAAGATCGCTGCCGGCACTGAAGACGAGGCCTTCTACAAGGCCAAGCTGCAGACCGCACGTTTCTACTTCGCCCGCATCCTGCCGCGTACCCGTGGCCATGTGGAAGCCATGCTCTCCGGCGCTGGCAACCTGATGGACATGAACGAAGAAGATTTCGCCCTGGGTTACTAAGTTTCCCCGGCGTTATCGCTGCACAAAAAACCGCTGCCCTTAAAAGCAGCGGTTTTTTCATTGGGGTTTGCATGCCGCGCCCACCGATGGATTCGCCGCGTCTCCCGCATCCAGATGCCGTCAGCAGACGAGCAAAGCCCGTAGCCCGAATAAGCCTAAGCGCAATCCGGGAGCGGTGGTGCATACGCAACCTTTTCCGGATTGCATCCGGGCTACAAGGTATCGCAGCATGTACAGGTAACGGACACCGCCTAGAAAATCGCAGATTTGCGAGCCATGTGCATGTGCAAGAAGCAAATGGCGGGCAGAATGCTCGTTTGCGCTCATCGCCGTTGTACTCGTGGAGCCTGCCTTGTCACGTCTTGCCGCTGCGCGCCTAAGCCATTTCCTGCCTTCGCTGCTATTGCTCTGCGGTGGGTTTCTGGCGGCTACTCAGCCGGTGCTCAGCGAATTTTTCCTGTCCTTGTTCAACGTCCTGCCTACTCTGTTGCTATTGCTCGGCGGTGCTTTCTGTCTGGTGTATGGCCGCCAGCGTGAGTTGTTTCTGTTGCTGGTGCTGTACCTCGGTTATTTTCTGCTCGACATTCAGCTCGATCACTTCCAGCAAACGGCCCGTGTGCGTAGCGATGCGGCGCTGATATTCCACCTGTGCAGCCTGCTGTTGCCGCTGCTTTACGGTCTCTATGCGGCCTGGCCGGAACGCACCCATCTGCTCCAGGATCTGCTCGCCAGAGCGGCGGTACTGTTGGCGTTTGGCGCGGTGGGGCTGGCCTTGGCGCAGCGTTATCCTGAGGCCTTGGCGCAGTGGTTGGCGCTGGTGCATTGGCCCGCTTTGCATGGCCAGTGGATGAGCCTGATGCAGCTGGCGTACCCGGTGTTCTTTATCGGCGCGGTCCTGTTGCTGGTGCAATACCTGCGCGCACCGCGGCCGCTACACGCGGCGCAGTTGCTCGGCCTGTTCGGCTTGTTCTGGATGCTGCCCAATACCTTTATCCTGCCCCACGCGCTGCAGGTGATGAGTAGCCTGATCATGCTGATTCTGGTGGCGGCGGTCGCCCATGAGGCCTACCAGATGGCCTTTCGCGACGAGCTGACCGGCCTGCCCGGGCGCCGCGCGTTGAACGAGCGTTTGCAGCGATTGGGGCGCAACTATGTGATCGCCATGGCCGACGTCGACCACTTCAAGAAATTCAATGACAGCCATGGCCACGATGTTGGCGATCAGGTGTTGCGGGTGGTCGCCAATCAGCTGCGCAAGATCGGTGGAGGCGGCAAGGCCTATCGCTATGGCGGCGAGGAATTCACCCTGCTGTTTCCCGGCAAGACCCTGGATGAGTGTTTGCCCCATCTGGAGGTGGTGCGCCAGGCGGTCGCGGCTTACCAGCTGCAACTGCGCGACAAGCAAAGCCGCCCACGTGACGACAAGCAAGGTCGGCAACGGCGCGCGGGTTCTATCGCCGCCCAGGTGTCGGTGACCCTGAGCATGGGCGTGGCCGAACGCGGTGCCGAGCAAACCAGCCCCGAGCAGGTGATCAAGGCCGCCGACCAGGCGCTGTACAGCGCCAAGGATGCCGGGCGTAATTGCATTCGCAGCCACGCTCAGCGGCGCGGCGCGGTCAAGCTGGCCGCCGCGCGCAGTTGAAGGCGGTTATGGCGCTGCATTCAGAAGCTGTACGGTTATTGTGATGGGGCCTGTCGAAGCCGTAGCGTGAGGCAATTATTCGCGCCTTGCGCGCCGCTGATGGAGAACGACCATGCCCGCTTACAAGGCTCCTTTGCGCGATATGCGCTTTCTGCTCGACGAAGTTTTCGACTTCCCCGCAAGTTATGCCGCCCAGGGCGCCAACGACGCGACCCCGGATATGGTCGCCGCCATCCTCGAAGAGGGTGCCAAGTTCTGCGAGCAGGTGCTGGCGCCGCTGAACCGTTCCGGCGATGAGGAAGAGTGCCAGTTCGACGCCGGCGTAGTGACCACGCCCAAAGGCTTCAAGCAAGCCTTCGCCCAGTACGCCGAAGGCGGCTGGATGGGCCTGTCCACCGATCCTACCTATGGCGGCCAGGGGCTGCCGCATTCCCTCGGTCTGATCGTCAGCGAGATGGTCGCCTCGGCCAACCAGTCCTGGGCCATGTACCCCGGCCTGACCCACGGCGCCATGTCGGCGATCCATGCCCACGGCACGCAAGAGCAGAAGCAGACCTACCTGACGCCCATGACCGAAGGCCGCTGGACCGGCACCATGTGCCTGACCGAAGCCCATTGCGGCACCGACCTGGGGCTGATCAAAACCCGCGCCGTGCCCCAGACCGACGGCAGCTACGCGATCAGCGGCAGCAAGATATTCATCTCCGCCGGCGAGCACGACATGAGCGAGAACATCGTCCATCTGGTGCTGGCCAAACTGCCGGATGCGCCGGCCGGGACCAAGGGCATTTCGCTGTTTATTGTGCCCAAGTTCATCGCTGCTGCCGATGGCGTGGGCGCGCGCAATGCGGTGTCCTGCGGTTCGATCGAACACAAAATGGGGATCAAGGCTTCGGCCACCTGTGTGATCAACTTCGACGGCGCCACCGGCTACCTGATCGGCGAGGCCAACAAGGGTCTCAACTGCATGTTCACCATGATGAACCACGCCCGCCTGGGCACCGGCATGCAGGGCCTGTGTCTAGGTGAAGCGAGTTTCCAGGGCGCGCTGAAATACGCCAACGAACGCTTGCAGATGCGTTCGCTGACCGGGCCGAAAGCGCCGGACAAAGCCGCCGACCCGATCATCGTGCATCCCGATGTGCGCCGTATGCTGCTGACCATGAAAGCGTTCAACGAAGGCAACCGAGCCCTGGCCTATTTCACCGCCCAGCTGATCGACCAGGCCCACGCCGGCGAGAGCGAGGAACAGCGTCAGGAAGCGGAAAACCTGCTGGCCTTGCTTACCCCGATCTGCAAAGCCTTTATGACCGAAACCGGACTGGAGGCGACCAACCACGGCATGCAGGTGTTCGGCGGCCATGGTTATATCCGCGAGTGGGGCATGGAGCAGTTGGTGCGCGATTGCCGTATCGCGCCTATCTACGAAGGCACCAACGGCATCCAGGCCCTCGACCTGCTCGGGCGCAAAGTCCTCGGTAGCCAGGGCAAGCTGCTGCGCGGTTTCACCAAACTGGTGCATAAATTCTGCGAGGCCCAGGCCGAGCACGCGCAGCTCAAGGGTTATGTGGCGCAACTGGCGGGGCTGAATCGCCAGTGGGGTGAGCTGACGCAGAAACTGGGCATGGCGGCGATGAAGAACTCCGACGAAGTCGGCGCGGCCTCGGTGGATTATCTGATGTACTCCGGCTACGTCATCCTCGGTTATTTCTGGCTGCGGATGGCCAAGGTCGCCCAGGAAAAGTTGGATGCGGGCACCGACGATGCCGCCTTCTATCAGGCCAAACTGGCGACCTGCGCCTTCTACTTCAAGCGCCTGCTCCCGCGCACCGCCGGTCATCTGGCCGCCGCCGAAGCGGGTAGCGCGTGCATCATGAGCCTGCCGGCGGAACACTTCGGCCTCTGATCAACGCTGGTGGTTGGCCGCAAGCCCGTAGACCGCGGGCCTGCGGCTTTTGGCGTATGTAGGACTTGTTGTTAACATATAGTCACGACGTGACCCTATGTCTCTGAAAAGTTCTTCGGTTAGACTTCAGCGTCTTAACTGCCTGCCTGTTAGCTCGTTCGAGGATTACCCCATGGCTGATTACAAAGCTCCCCTGCGCGACATGCGCTTCGTACTGAATGAAGTGTTCGAAGTGTCCAAGCTATGGACTCAACTGCCCGCCCTGGCCGAAGTCGTGGATGAAGACACCGCCAACGCCATTCTCGAAGAGGCCGGCAAAATCACCGCCGGTATCATCGCCCCGCTCAATCGTAGCGGTGACGAGGAAGGCTGTTCCTGGAGCAACGGTGCGGTGAAAACTCCCGATGGCTTCCCCGCAGCCTATCAGGCCTATGCCGAAGGCGGCTGGGTCGGTGTTGGTGGCGATCCGCAGTTCGGCGGCATGGGCATGCCCAAGGTGATCTCCGCGCAAGTGGAAGAGATGGTCAACTCGGCCAACCTGTCCTTCGGTCTCTATCCGATGCTGACCGCGGGCGCCTGTCTGTCGATCAACGCCCACGCCAGCGAAGAGCTGAAAGAAAAGTACCTGCCGAAGATGTATGACGGCACCTGGGCGGGTTCCATGTGCCTGACCGAGCCGCACGCCGGCACCGACTTAGGCATCATTCGCACCAAGGCTGAGCCCCAGGCCGATGGCAGCTACAAGATCAGCGGTACCAAGATCTTCATCACCGGCGGCGAACACGACCTGACCGAGAACATCATCCACCTGGTCCTGGCCAAGCTGCCCGATGCGCCGGCCGGGCCGAAAGGCATTTCGTTGTTCCTGGTGCCCAAGTTAATGGTCGGCGCCGACGGCAGCCTCGGCGAGCACAACGCTCTGTCCTGTGGCTCGATCGAACACAAGATGGGCATCAAGGCCTCGGCCACCTGTGTGATGAACTTCGATGGCGCCACCGGCTGGATCGTCGACGCGCCCAACCGCGGCCTGGCGGCAATGTTCACCATGATGAACTACGAGCGCCTGGGTGTCGGCATCCAGGGCCTGTCCACCGGCGAGCGTTCCTACCAGAGCGCTATCGAATACGCCCGCGAGCGTATCCAGAGCCGCGC
>CAMPJN010000268.1 GCA_946886875.1 uncultured Pseudomonas sp. | reverse complement strand
AAGCTACGTCAGCGCCATCAGCCCTTCGCTTTCGAGGAATGGTTGGACGGTTTGCTCGATGAGTTGGCGCTCAAGCTCGATCCTGCCGCGCCGATTCTGCTGGTGCTGGACGATTACCACCTGGCCCAGGGCGCGGTGCTCGATCGCTGTTTGCAGTTTTTCCTCAACCATTTGCCCGAGGGGCTGTTGTTATTGGTTACCAGTCGTCAGCGGCCGGACTGGCATTTGGCGCGTTTGCGTCTGTCGCGACAGTTGCTGGAGTTGCATGAGCAGGACCTGCGCCTGACCGCTGAGGAAACTGCCGAAGTGCTGCGCAGCCAGGATGCGCAATTATCAGCCGAGGCCTTGGATAATTTGTTGCAACGCAGCGAGGGCTGGGTGGCCGGCTTGCGTCTATGGTTGCTCGCCGCGGCCGAGGCGGACGGGCATGCCGGATTGACCCATGCGCCGCATGGCGCCGAAGGTTTGATCCGCGAATATTTGTTGGAGGAGGTCATTGAGCGCCAACCGGCCCAGGTGCAGGCGTTTCTCTACGAAACCGCCTCCCAGGAGCGTTTTTGCGCGGAGCTCTGCGATGCCCTGCGCGACGCCCATGACAGCGCGTCTATCCTGCAACATCTGCAGGCTCATCATGTATTTCTGGTGCCGCTCGACGAGCAGGGCAAGTGGTTCCGCTATCACCACCTGTTTTCCGACTTATTGCGTGCCCGGCCGGAGACGGGGCTGTCGATGTCCAGCCTGCATCTGCGCGCCTGTCGCTGGTTCGGCAGCCAGGGATTGCTGGACGAAGCGATCGAGCAGGCGCTGCTCGCGGGCCAGCCGGATGTCGCGGCCAGCCTGGTGCAGAATCTCTCCGAAGAACAATTGCTCGCCGAGCAGAACGTGGCCATGTTGCTGCGTTGGAAAATGGCTTTGCCCGATAGCCTGCTGGCCAGCACGCCGCGGTTGATCATGTTGTACAGCTGGGCCCTGGCTCTTGCCTGTCAACTGGATGCCGCGCAGGAGTTGGTGGCGCGCCTCAGTCGCTTTTTGCCGGCGCCGTCGGCTGCTCAGCAGCAATCGCTGTTGGCTCAATGGTTGGCGGTAAGCGGAGTGATCGCCCGGGGTCGCGGCGATAGTCGGCAGGCTCGCAGCTATTGCGCGGAGGCATTGGCGGGGCTGCCCCAGGAGCGTTATGGCCAGCGCTTGATGTGCCTGTCGACCCTGGCCAATCTGGCGGTGGTGCAGGGCGACCTCTGGCGCGCCCGCGGCCTCAATCGCGAAGCGCTGGAATTAGCGCAGCGGATCGGCGACCCCTTGTTCGAAGCGCTGGCCCATTACGATCGGGCCCGCGTGCTGCAAGCGCGCGGCGAGGTGGTGCGGGCGTTGGAGGATGTCCGTCAAGGTCAGGAGCGTTTGCAGGGGTTACCACAGAAGCGCTTGTACGCGGTGCGCGCGCGACTGACCCAGTTCGAAGGTTTCCTGCTCTGCCAGCGTTTGCAGGATCAGCCGGCGCGTCAGCAACTGCTGGTCGGAATAGCCGAAGCGCGCGCCTGTCGTGACATCAGCGTGCTGATCGGCCACTGCATGCTGGCCAGTCTGGAAGGGCGTCACGGTAATCTGCCGGAGGCTTTCGCCCAGCTCGCCGAAGCCGAGCGCTTGATGCATATCTGGGACGTTCCGCCGATCTACTACCTGGCGATGATCACCGTGGTCAAATGCGAGCTGTGGATGATGCAGGGTCAGATCGAACTGGCGGGTGCCTGGCTCGATCGTTTGGCCGAGGCTTACAGCGGTGAGCGTCCGGCTGCCGCGCCGGAATTCCACCCGCAGTTGTCGCTGCATATCGACTTGCACCGGGCTTCATTGGCGCGCTTGCAGGGGCGGCTGCCGGAGGCCGAGCGTCGTCTGCGCGCACTCAGTCAGCGTGCGCAAACCCTCGGTGGCCAGCTCATTGGCGTATTCGCCCAGGTGCAATTGACCATGCTGTTACTGGCCACCGGGCGCGAGCGCGAAGCCCAGCAGCAGCTCAACTTCACCTTGCAGGCAGCCTCGGGCGGTGGCCTGTTGCCGTTCTATGAAATGCTGGTGCACCAGCCGCAGTGGCTGCGCGAACAGCTGCGCGGCAGAGCAAGCTGCGCGGTCAGCCAGGCATTGCTCGGTGAGTTGCCCGCCGTCGAACCCGAACAACTCGAAATCGGCAACGGCGCGGCGGCGGAAGCCTTGAGCTCTCGCGAGCTGGCGGTATTGAAGCTGATTGCCCAGGGCTGCTCGAACCAGCAGATCAGCGAGCAGCTGTTTATTTCCTTGCACACGGTGAAAACCCACGCCCGGCATATCAACGGCAAGCTCGGCGTCGAGCGACGTACGCAGGCGGTGGCCCGCGCCAAAGGCTTGGGTTTGTTGGCCTGAGCGCCCGCTCGCCCTGGTTAAGCTGCAGACACCTGGGTGTCGAACTCTTCTCGGTAGCGCTCGACCAGGTACAGGTTGTCGTGTTGCCAGGGATGAAAGCCGTTGCGGTAGAAGTCGCAATAGCCCCTGATCAGCTTGCGATAGATGCCGTCCTTGCCCCACAGCCAGATCAAACCATCGCGCCAAAGTCGCCAGTTCCACAACAGGCCGTCGTGCTTGAGCATGTGGGTCAGCCCTTTCAGGGTATCGACGGTGAAGAAAAAGGTGCTCTGCAACATCGCCCGGCGCAGTAGCCAGGGGTTGCCGCTGACCTGGGTGAACACATCGAAGGCCACGGCCTTGTGCTCGGTCTCCTCGAGGGCATGCCAGCGCCAGAGTCGGGCCATTTGCGGGTCGGCGCCGGCCAGCCATTGCGGGTCCTTGAGCAGGGCATCGGCCATGATCGCGGTGAGGTGTTCCACTGCGCAGGTCGCGGCCAGTTGCAACTCGGCGGACAGGTGTTTTTGCACGAACCCCAGACGGCGTTTCAGGCCGCGTTCCAGGTAGTCGACGTCATAGCCCAATTCGCGTAGACCTTCGCTGTAGCGCAGGTGTTCTCGGCTATGGTGGCCCTCCTGGCCGATGAAGCCGCGCACTTGCTCCTGCAGCAGCGGGTCGTCGACGCGGCCGCGGAAGTGCCGGACGGAGTCGATAAAGAAGCGCTCGCCATCGGGAAATAGCACCGACATGGCGTTGAACATGTGGGTTTTGAAGGCATCGCCGCCGTGCCAGTGGCGGGGCATGGGCGAGGGCAGGGCAGCCTCCAGCTGACGTGGGCGGATTGTCAGGCCTTTCGGTGTGGTGCTGGGCATGCGACCTCCTGGAAAATACCGATGGCAACAAGACTGCGCCGCTGGTCTGCAGCGGCTAATGGCTCAACCACCGGTTAACTATGGGCTTGCCGTGCTTTGTCGGACAAGGTTATCTTCAGCCAATAATCAGGTCATATCTGGCCACTTCAGGCGTTGGGAAAACCCATGAAACCATCGCTCAATTTCACCGCCGAACGGGTGCCGATGACCTATGTCGGGGCGCTGCTGGATCTGGCCGAAGAGCTGGGCGTACCGCGCGCACAGTTGTTGGCTGAAGCGGGGGTGCGAGCCGAGTCGCTGGAAAACCCCCAAGGCCGTCTAGCGTTCGCCGATTACCATTTACTCGCCAGTTGCGCTTTGTCGCGCTGCAAAGAGCCCGCCCTCGGCCTGCTGCTGGGGCAGCGCCTGAATGTTTCGAGCCACGGCATTCTCGGATACGCGGTGCTATCCAGTGCCAACCTGGGCAGGGCCATCCAGTTCGCCCTCAAGTATTACCGTGTGCTGGGGCTGAGCTACGAGCTGGAAGTGGTCGAATTGGATTCGCGGGTCGAGTTGCGCGCCATCGAATCAATGCCGCTGGGGACTATGGGCCGGTTCATCGCCGAAGGTTTATTGGCCAGCCTGTACAGCATTGCGCATTTTCTGCTCGGCGAGCGCTTGCAAGGCATCGAGGTCGGCTTCGCCCATGCCGCGCCGGACTATGCCGGCCGTTACGAGCAGGTATTCGGCGTGCCGGTGGCGTTCGAGCGGCCCTATCATTACCTGAGCATTCCCACCGCCTATCTGGCGCGGCCCATGGCCCTGGCCAACCCAGCAACCGTGCAGATGTGCGAGCAACAATGCGAAGCGTTGCTGGCAAGCCTGGACGTGCGGGATGACCTGCTGGTCCGCCTGCGCCGCTTGTTGCTGGCCCGTCCCGGCGACTTTCCCGACCTGGCCAGCGCAGCCTCGGCCTTACACACCAGTAGCCGCAGCCTGCGTCGGCATCTGGCGAAAATGGGCAGCAGTTATCAGCAGGTGCTCGACGAAGTACGCAAAAACCTGGCCCTGCAATACCTCACCACCACCCATTTGCCGCTGTATGAAATAGCCTACCTGCTGGGCTTCAATGACCCGTCCAATTTCCGCCGCGCGTTCAAGAAATGGACCGGTAAACCGCCCAGCGATTACCGCACCGAGGATTCACCATGAGCACCGTCGCAGCCCCCGCGCTAATACGCGAAACTTTCCCCGTCGGGCCTTTGCAGTGCAACTGCACGATTATTGGCGACCCGCTGACCAAGAAAGCCATAGTGGTCGATCCGGGCGGCAATCCGGAGTTGATCATGGCGCGCCTGGAGGCCCATGGGTTGAAGGTGGTGAGCATCATCCATACCCATGCGCATCTGGATCATTTCCTCGCTTCCGGGCAGATGAAGGAGAAGACCGGCGCGACCCTGCACCTGCACAAGGAGGACCAGTTCCTCTGGGACAACCTGGAAATGCAATGTCGCATGTTCGGTGTGCCTTACACGCCGGTGCCGGCACCGGATCAGTGGCTGGTCGACGATCAGGCCCTGGACTGCGGTTGCGGGGTGGCGTTGCACACGCCAGGGCATACACCGGGGTCGATGAGTTTCTGGTTCCCTCAGGACAAGTTGCTGATTGCCGGCGATACCTTGTTTCGCCGCGGCATCGGCCGTACCGATCTCTGGGGCGGCGACTATGCCACCATCGAGCGCTCGATCAAGCAACGCTTGTATAGCCTGGACGAGGAGGCCACCGTGGTGACCGGGCACGGCGACGATACCCGGCTGGGCGACGAGATGCGTGAGAACCCTTTCGTGCGCGCGTGAGCATCGGTGCCAGGATGGTAACGCCGGGCCGATAGCATATTGATGCCATTCGACTGAACTTAAGTCACCACCTGGGCGTCCAAGCCTCAGGCGGACACTGCACTCAAATACCAAAAAGCAAAGGAAGTACCTATGAATAAGTGGCGAAATCTGGCATTTGCAACCCTCGGTCTGTCGCTGTTGGCAGGCTGCACCACCAACCCTTATACCGGCGAGCGCGAAGCGGGAAAGGCAGGGATCTATGGCGGTGTGGGAGCCGTGACGGGTGCCGTGATCGGTGCTGCCACCTCGAGCAAGAAAGACCGCGCCAAGGGCGCTTTGATCGGTGCCGCGGTGGGCGGTGCGGCAGGTGGCGGTTATGGTTACTACGTCGATACCCAGGAGGCCAAGCTGCGCCAGACCCTGCAAGGCACTGGCGTGCAGGTGCAGCGCAATGGCGACGAGCTGAAGCTGATCATGCCGGGCAATATCACCTTCGCCAGCAACTCGGCGGATATTTCCAGCGGCTTTTATTC
>CAMPJN010000267.1 GCA_946886875.1 uncultured Pseudomonas sp. | reverse complement strand
CTGGACATGTTGGCCGCCCATGGCCGTCATGAGCGACTGCTCGATCGGGATGCGGACTATGGCGAGCTCGAGTTCGCCGACCCAGGCAGCGACCCGGAAAGTGAGACCCTGCATTGCGATGCGGCCGGACGCCTGGGCATCTGCATGGAGCAACTGCGCGACCAGCACCGGCAGTGCATTGCGATGATCTATTGGGATGGCGTGACCTATCAGCAACTCGCCGACAAACTCGAAACCCCGCTGGGCACGGTCAAGGTGTGGGTACGTCGTGGCCTGGAGAAACTCAAACAATGCCTGGATCAATGAGATATCGAGATTCGCAGGTGCAGGAGCAGCTCGCCCGCGAATACGTACTCGGCACCATGAGCGCCGCGGTGCGGCGGCGCTTCCAGCGGCTGCTGCACGCCGATGTGGGTTTGCAAGCGCATGTCCGGGAGTGGGAGCAGCGCTTGCAGCCTTTGGCCGACGAAGTGCCGGCGCTGCCACCGCCGCATAGGGTCTGGCGCGCCTTGGCCGAACGCCTCGGCCATAGCGCGCCGCGCCGCACGCGGAAAATCGGCTGGTTGAACAGCCTGGCGTTGTGGCGCGGTCTCAGTGCCCTGGCCAGTACCGCGGTATTGGTGATGGCAATGATACTGCTGCGCACGCCGGAGGTACGGCCGGCCGACTACCTCGCGGTGATGGCCGCCGACGAGTCGGTCGCAAGCATCGTTGCCAGCGCCCGCAAGGCGCCCTGGGAGCTGACCCTGGAACTGGTCAAAACGCCGCCGCTGGCCAGCGACAAGACCCTGCATCTTTGGGCGGTGTCCGCCGAAACCGGCAAGATCCACTCATTGGGCGCACTCGGTAACGAGGCCAAACAACAACGCGCCCTGACCGAACAGCAATGGCTGCTGATCAAAGGCGCGCACTCGCTGATCGTCACCGAAGAAGCGCAGTCCGCCGCACTCGATCAACCCACTGGGCCGGTTCGCTATAAAGGACTCTGTGTGCAACTGGGCTGAGGTTTCGTCACGAGTCACTACAGAACGTCGATAGCCTCAATCATCCGCCAACTTTGGTCGCCTGTTCCTCGCCACCGACTGCCCGCAAAGTAATGGCGCAGTCGGAGGCGCAGCGGCAGCTGTTCTCGCGACCAAGCAAACAATAACAAGCCGCAGGAGACTTCCATGCGCTATCTCGCCTTGCTTCTACTCTTCGTCAGCTCAGTGGCCGCAGCCCAGAGCTGGACGCTCGACCCGCAGCACTCGTTCCTCAGCTTTATCACCACCAAGGACGCCAGCATCAGCGACCACCACGGCTTCAGCCAACTCACCGGGGCGGTCGACGGAGATGGCAAAGCCTGGCTGCGGGTTGGCATGGCCAGCGTCGAATCGAATATCGACAAGCGCAACAAGCGCATCCGCGAGCATCTGTTCGAAGTCGTCGAATACCCCGAGGCCATCGCCAGCCTGAGCCTGCCAGCCAAGTTGCTCGAACAACTAAAGGTTGGCGAAAGCTTCACCCGTTCGATGAACGTGCGCCTGGACCTGCACGGACAGAACAGGGTGGTGCGCGCCGAACTCTATGTGCTGCAACTGCGCCCGGACGTGGTCGAGGTGTCCACCTCGCAACCGCTGATCATCAACGCCCATGAGTTCGGCATGCAGAACGGCCTGCTCAAACTGATAGAGCTGGCGGGCTTGAAGAGCATCGCCAGCGAAGTGCCAGTGACCTTCCGCCTGCGCTTCGTTCCTACCGCGCAGGCAGCCTCGCTATAAGCTGACGCAGCTCTTCTCGGGCAGAGGATTGCGGGGTTTCCACAACTTGTTGGCAGCGGTAGAGTGCGGCCATTGGCCAGGGGAAATCCTACGCTGCCCCTCCCCTTAGTCATTCAAGCTAACGGCGGATGCAAGGAAGAAAAAATGAAAGGAAGCTGTTTATGCGGTGCCATCGAGTACGCCATTGAGGGCCTCGATATGCCCATCAGTCATTGCCACTGCCGCACGTGCAGAAAAGCCCACGCCGCTGCGTTCGCCACCACCGCCGGGGTCAAGCGTGAGAACTTTCGCTGGGTCAAAGGTCAGGAGCGCCTGTCGACCTTCGAGTCCTCGCCGGGAAAACTGCGCCACTTCTGCTCCGTATGCGGCTCACAATTGATCGCCGAGC
Source organism: uncultured Pseudomonas sp. (assembly GCA_946886875.1). The sequence goes on along the minus strand of CAMPJN010000267.1, from coordinate 3,457 downwards.
GCCCGCAGCAAGCCCACGTCATAGTGCGCATCGCCACCCTGGATGAAGATCCGCAGGCAAGGCCGCAGCAACATATCTGGACCTCCCATGACGTACCTTGGCTTGAGCATCAGGGCGTTGCGGCATATCCGGAATGGCAACCGGGACGATAAAGACCAACCATCAGGAACTGACTAAGGAGCAGCAATATGCAGGAATTAGCAGCCATCTTTGGCATTGCCACAGCACTCGCGCTTGGCGCGGCGAGCCCAGGGCCTAGCTTCGTGATGGTCGCGCGCATGGCCATAGCCTCATCGCGTGCCGACGGGCTGTTCGCGGCCCTGGGCATGGGCGTCGGCGCCCTCTTGTTTGCCGGTTTCGCGTTGTTGGGTCTGCAAGGTCTGCTGCTGGCGGTTCCCTCCCTGTACCTTCTGCTTAAAATAGCCGGCGGCCTGTATCTCGCCTATCTGGGTATTAGGATCTGGCGCGGAGCCGGCGAAGCACGCGAGCATCACTTGGCCGAACCGGGTTCAGGCACTCGTTCCGCGGCTCGCTCCTTCGTCCTGGGCCTAACCACTCAGATCAGCAATCCGAAGACGGCCATCGTCTACGCAAGCGTATTCGCCGCCTTTTTGCCGACAGCTCCCACTCTGGCCTTCAGCCTTGGCGTTAGCGCTTTGGTCTTCGCAATAGAGTCGGGCTGGTATGCCCTGGTGGCGGTTGCACTGTCCGCACAACGCCCCCGCCACGCCTACTTGCGCTATCAGGGATGGATCGATCGAGCCGCGGGTGGCGTTATGTTGGCTCTGGGATTGAAACTGGTCTCATCGGCACGCGCGTGATTCGAGGGTGTCGCCTATGGATACTCACATCCTTCTTAGCTATTCCGCAGTCGCCGGCATAGCCATTCTCAGCCCCGGCCCTGCTGTACTGCTGGCGCTACGCAATGGCGCAACCTTGGGATTGCGGGCGGTGATCTGGTCATCGTTGGGTAATATCAGCGGGTTGTTCTGCTTGTCCGCCGCGGCGATGTTGGGTTTGGGGTTGTTATTGATGTCCTCGACGCTACTGTTCGCTACGGTGAAAATCCTTGGCGCGCTGTATCTGTTCTATGTCGGCATTCGCCACCTGCTCGGCCGCAGCTCGGCCTTCCAGGATACGGCGCAACAGCAGCATTACAGCGCACGACCCGGTTCCCTGGCGCTATACCGCGAAGCCTTTCTTATGGCTGCGTTCAACCCTAAGCCCATCCTGTTCTTTACCGCGCTGTTCCCGCAGTTCATCGATGCTAGCGCGCCCTTATTGGCACAATTTTTCGTGCTCACGGGTATTTTCATGCTGCTGTCTTTCGCCACCCTGATCGCTTATGCCATGGTTGCAGCACGGGCCAGAAGCTTGTTGGCGCAGGCGGCTTTCGCCAAATGGCTGAACCGTGCGATAGGCATGGTATTTATTTCCTTCGGCACCGCATTGTTGGCCCTGCGCCGGCCTGTAGCCTAAGCGGCCAGCAGGCCGCAGACCCCACGGCGAACGGCAATCGGGCCCAGCGCCGACGCGACAAGGAGTCATCGATGGACCTCTACCTGCTGTTTCTGTTGATGGCCGCAGCCACCGTGGCCAGCCCCGGCCCTGGCGTGGTCATGACCCTGACCAATGCGCTGCGCTATGGCTTGCGCGGTACCTTTGGCGGGATTCTCGGCATCGCTTTCGGTGCCTTGGTGGTTGCGGCGATTTCGGCTACCAGTCTGGGGGTGCTGCTGGCAACCTCGGCGCAGGCTTTTACCCTGCTCAAGTTTATCGGCGCGGCCTATCTGGTTTACCTGGGCATTCGTCTGTGGCGGGCACCGCCGTTCGATTTCTCCACGCAAACAGCGCACAGCGCGAAATTTTCCCGGCGCTTCGTCGAGGGCCTGTCGCTGCAGTTGACCAACCCCAAGGCGGTGTTTTTCTTCCTGTCGATATTTCCGCAGTTTATCGACCCGCAACGCGATTACGCGGTGCAGTTCGCCACCCTGGTGCTGACGTACAGCACGCTGGTGGTTGGTATTCACTGCGCCTATGCGCTGTTCGCGCGGCGGGCGAAATCCTGGCTGACCTCGCCACGAGGCGGGCGCATCGTCAACAGAACCGCGGGCGTGACCTTTGTCGGCTTCGGCGCGGCCCTGGCTTCGGCAAGCCGTTAGTAGCTGTCGAGAACGAATAAATTATGACTACATGCAGCCATATCGCCTTGATGGCGGACTACAACCAGTGGATGAATAACAAGCTGTATGCAGCGGCCTGCACCCTGCCAGCGGAGGCGCTCGCGGCCGAACGTCAGGCGTTTTTTGGCTCGATCATCGGTACCCTCAACCACCTGGTCGTCGCCGACACCATCTGGCTGCAACGTTTCTCCGCGCACCCGGCCAAGCACCCGGCGCTCGAAGCCATCGCTCGACTACCCGCGCCAACTGCGCTGAACACACTGCTGTTCACGGATATCGAAGAGCTAGCCAGCCATCGCCAGATGCTCGACCAGACGATCAGGCAGTGGGCCGCACAGTTGAGCGATGCCGACCTGCTGGAAACCTTGCATTACCGCAATACCAAAGGCGTTGCTGCGGCGAAGCCTTTCTCAAGTCTGGTCATGCATTTTTTCAACCACCAAACCCATCATCGTGGCCAGGTCAGCACCCTGCTGTTTCAGTCAGGCGTGGATATCGGGGTGACCGATCTTCTGGCGCTAATTCCCAATGAAGAGGCCTGAGATGGAGCAGAGCCCTGAGTCGCTGCTGAACACTTCCTGGGCCAGGTGCTGGCGAGCGATGGCCGCCGAAGGCGATGGTGCTGAGTTGATGCAGCAATTGCTGGCCGCTTACCGGGAGCCACAGCGCAGATACCACAGCCTGCAACATCTGACAGAGTGCCTGGCGCTGCTTCGAGAGCACCTGGATTTGGCCAAGCAACCCGGCGAGGTCGAGATCGCGCTCTGGTTCCACGATGCGGTCTATGACGTCAAGGCGAGCGATAACGAGCAGAAAAGCGCCGATTGGGCGGCGCGCTCGTTGACCGAAGCTGGCGTCTCGCAGGAAGTTATCGACAGGGTGGTGCAACTGATCATGGCGACCCGCCATGCGGTATTGCCCCAGGGCCGCGATCAACAATTGTTGGTCGATATCGACCTGGCCATTCTTGGCAGTTCGAGAGAGCGTTTTCTCGAGTACGAGCAGCAGATCAGCGAGGAATACAGCTGGGTGCCCGAGGTGCTATTCCGCCATAAACGCCGCGCGGTGCTCGAGGAGTTTATGGCGCGCAGTCCCATCTACAACACAGCGGCTTTGCGGCAGCAGTTCGAGCGCCAGGCCCACGACAACCTGGCGTTTTCCCTGGAGCGGTTGGCGGGTTGAGGTCCCGTCCCAACCTACGGGCTCGATAGCCGCGGATAGCCTCGTAGGGTGGATGACGCTTCACCCATCCACCAACTGCGATTGGTGGATGA
>CAMPJN010000266.1 GCA_946886875.1 uncultured Pseudomonas sp. | reverse complement strand
GCCCTTGGTCTTGTCGGCATTGTCGGCGAACTCGCGGGCGATCTGGATCGCCTTCTCACGGCTCACACCAGTGATCAGCTCCTGCCAGGCCGGAGTCCCCGGCACGCTGGCGTCGTCGTAGTCCCTGGCGACATTGCCGCCACCCAGGCCGCGGTCGATCGCCAGGTTGGCCGCCGACAGGTCGAATACAGTGGCGACCTTGGCTTGCGTGCCGTCCGCCAAGGTGATGCTGCGCACCGGTACGCGGCGCAGTTGCACCGCTTCACCGGCGACATGCTGGAAGTGCTCGTGGGTCTGGCCGCCGAAGTACGGGAAGGCCACCTCGACTACTTCAGAACCCGCAACTTCCTCGCCAATCAGGCTCAGCTGCAGCTTGACCTCACGGCCCTCGCCGCCTTCGCGGGCTTCGATGTTCCACTTGCCCTTCTCGCCCCAGCGGTAGCCGATCGCCCCCTGCGGCGAGACCAGCTGATTGGTTTCGCTATCCAGGGCGATGGTTTTCCACTCGGGGTTGTTGTCCTGGCCAAGGTTGCCCGCCAGGTCGGCGGCACGCAGGAAACGGTCCGGCTGGTAGCCGTTCAGCTCAGGCGTGGCGCCTTGGTGATCTTTCAGCAGCACCAGCACCGGGAAGTCGGTGTAGCGGCGTACGTAGTCGGTGAAATAGGCGCTCGGCTTGTCGAGGTGGAATTCTTTGAAGATGACGTGGTTGAACGCCTGGGCCAGCGCCGCATCGGTGCCCTGCTTGGGGTTCAGCCAGAGGTCGGTAAGCTTGGCCACCTCGGAATAGTCCGGGGTGATGGAGACGGTCTTGGTGCCCTTGTAGCGGACTTCGGTGAAGAAGTGCGCGTCCGGCGTGCGCGTCTGCGGCACGTTGGAGCCCCAGGCGATGATGTAGTTGGAGTTGTACCAGTCGGCCGATTCCGGAACGTCGGTCTGCTCGCCCCACACCTGCGGCGAGGACGGCGGCAGGTCGCAGTACCAATCGTAGAACGACAAGCACACGCCACCGATCAGCGACAGGTAACGCGAGCCAGCGGCGTAGCTGACCATCGACATGGCCGGGATCGGCGAGAAGCCGACCACGCGGTCCGGGCCGTGCTCCTTGACGGTGTAGACGTTGGCCGCGGCGATGATCTCGTTGACCTCGTCCCAGCTGGAACGGATAAAGCCGCCCATGCCGCGCTTGCTCTTGTAGCTGGTGGCCTTGACCGGGTCTTCGACGATGCTTGCCCAAGCCTGCACCGGAGCCATGGTGGCCCGGGCTTCGCGCCAGAGTTTCAACAGCGGCTTGCGCACCTTCGGATACTTCAGGCGGTTGGCGCTGTAGATGTACCAGCTGTAGCTGGCACCACGCGGGCAGCCGCGCGGCTCATGGTTGGGCAGGTCGTTGCGGGTACGCGGGTAGTCGGTCTGCTGGGTTTCCCAGGTGATCAGGCCGTTCTTCACGTAGATCTTCCACGAGCAGGAGCCGGTGCAGTTCACCCCGTGGGTGGAACGCACGATCTTGTCGTACTGCCAGCGCGAACGGTAGACGTTCTCCCAATCGCGCGACTCGATGCGGGTTTCGCCATGACCATCGGCGAACTCACCTTGTTTGCGATTGAAGAACCGCAGTTGGTCGAGTAGATGACTCATTTCTTCTTTCCTCTCAGGCTTGCCGCGGGATCTACGCCCCACACACGCAATGATTCGATTGGTTACTGCCCTCGCCCGGAGCGAGAGCAGCGTCATTCCGTCAGCAGGGAATTTCCGCGCCTTTGCGCGAGTACCACCACCAGGTCAGCACGATGCAGCTGACGTAAAAGCTGATGAACACATACAGGGCCATTTGCGGGCCGCCGGTCAGCGCCATCGAGGTGCCGAACGACTTGGGAATGAAGAAGGCGCCGTAGGCCGCCACCGCCGAACTGAAGCCGAGCACCGCGGCCGCTTCCTTACCGGCGTTCTTGATCGCCTGTTCCTTGATCGCCGCCGATTGGCCGGCGCTGCTGCGCTCGTGCAGGGTGCGGAAGATCACCGGAATCATGCGGAAGGTGGAGCCGTTGCCCACGCCAGTGGTAACGAACAGCAACATGAACATGGCCAGGAAGCCGTAGAAGTTGCCTTGCGAACCTTCGTGCGGCAGGAAATTCAGCACGGCGAACACCGCAGCGATCATCACCACGAAGTTCCACAGGGTGACGCGCGCGCCGCCCATCTTGTCCGCCAGCCAGCCGCCGACCGGGCGCACCAGGGCGCCGACCAGAGGGCCGAGGAAGGCGAACTTGAGCGGATCGACGCCAGGGAACTGGGTCTTGATCAGCATCGGGAAGCCAGCGGCGAAGCCGATAAAGGAACCGAACGTGGCCAGGTACAACCAGCACATCAACCAGTTGTGCTTACGACTGAAGATCACCGATTGCTCACGGAACGACGCCTTGGCGCTGCTCAGGTCGTTCATGCCGAACCAGGCCGCCAAGGCCACCGCGGCAATGAACGGCACCCAGACGAAACCGGCGTTCTGCAACCACAGCTGGCTGCCATCGCCGAGCTCCTGGGCTTGCCCGCCGACCGCGCCGAACAGGCCTGCCCCAATCACCAGCGGCACGCTGAACTGCATCACCGAGACGCCAAGGTTGCCCAGGCCGGCATTCAAACCGAGCGCGGTGCCCTGCTGCGACTTGGGATAGAAGAAGCTGATATTGGCCATGCTCGAGGCGAAGTTGCCGCCGCCGAAGCCGCACAGCAGCGCGATGATCACGAACACGCTGTAAGTGGTGTTGGTGTCCTGCACCGCGTAACCCATCCACAGCGCCGGCAATAACAGCGAGGCGGTGCTCAGGGCGGTCCATCTGCGCCCGCCGAAAATCGGCACCATAAAGGAGTAGAAAATCCGCAGCGTGGCGCCGGACAAACCGGGCAGCGCCGCCAGCCAGAACAGCTGGTCGTTGGTGAAGGTGAAGCCGATGCTGTTCAGGCGCACGGTCACCGCGCTCCAGACCATCCACACGGCGAAGGCCAACAGCAACGCGGGGATCGAGATCCACAGGTTGCGGGTCGCCACCGCCTTGCCGCTACTTCCCCAGAATGCTGGGTCTTCCGGGCGCCAATCGTGGATCAGCGGGCCTTTCTCAGGCTGTTGCAGGACGGACATGGTCACTCTCCTATAGGAATTTCTGTAAATCGCAGACGCGGGCGTCTATGCCGACGGGCCCATAACCGGGGTTTGCCGCACTTCGCTGAAGTACATCCAGATCAGGGAGACCCAGACCACGCCGTACATCAGCATGAAGCTCGAGCTGCGCACGCCAGTGAGGTCGACCAGGGCGCCGAACATGATCGGCAGGACGAAGCCGCCGAGGCCGCCGGCGAGGCCGACGATGCCGGAGATGGCACCCATGTTTTCCGGGTAGTCGTCGGAGATGTACTTGAACACCGAGGCCTTGCCGAAGGCGAAGGCGATACCGACGATGAACAGCAGTGCGGTGAAGGCCCAGGCGTTGAGGCCAATGTTGAAAGTCTGCGGGCCGGTGACGGTCTGGATGGTCAGTTCGGTTTGCGGATAAGAGAGCAGGAACAGGCAGATCCAGCTCACCCACATCACCCACCAGGTCACGCTCTGCGCGCCCCACTTGTCCGACATCCAACCGCCCATGGCGCGCAGCACACCGCCCGGCAGGGAGAAGCAGGCAGCCAGCAGCGCCGCGCTTTGCAGGCTGAAGCCGTATTCCTGCACGTAGTACTTGGTCATCCACAGGGCCAGGGCCACGTAGCCGCCGAAGACGATCGAGTAGTACTGGCAGTAGCGCAGCACCTTGGGATCTTTCAGCGCGCGCAGCTGATCACCGAGAGACACATTGCTGCGTACCCGGTGTGCTTTGTTCTCGTAGGTGAAGAACCAGAACAGCAAGGCGGTGATGAACATGATCGCCGAGTAGACCTTGGGCACCATCTGCCAGCTGGCCGCGGCGATGATCCCCGGCGCAACGAACTTGGTCAGTGCGGCACCGGCGTTACCGGCACCGAAGATGCCCATGGCAAAGCCCTGGTTCTGCTTTTCGAACCACTTGGCGACATAGGCGATACCGACCGAGAAGGAGCCGCCAGCCAGGCCGACGAACAAACCCAGCACCAGGAAGTGCCAATACTCGGTGGCCATGCTGATCATGTAGATCGGCAATACGCAGACCAGCATCAGCAGGAAGAACACGATGCGCCCGCCGAACCTGTCGGTGAGCATGCCCAGCGGCAGACGCACCAGCGAGCCGGTGAGCACCGGCGTGGCGGCCATCAGGCCGAACTGGGTTTCGTTGAGTTGCAGCAGCTCTTTGATCGGAACGCCGAGGACGGCGAACATCATCCAGACCATGAAACAGATGGTGAACGCCAGGGTACTCATCCCTAGCACCAGACCCTGTTGTGCTCTCAGACTTGCCATAGCGGACTACCTCAATCGCTTAACCATGGCTGCACACTAGATAGCGGACTGGCCTCGGCAATTGACTTGGGTCAATTAAGCCAACGCCACTTCGGCCTACCCTGAAGCCCTATACCTCCTTAGTGGTAGTACCGCCTCTAAGATAAAAATCCTTTTAAAACAATTAGATACGAATAACCGCTGCGCTTGATCGAACAACCGCGAGCCGTTTCAGTTCTTTAGAGGTAGTCAGGCCGATGTTGAGATGGATGCGCAATTCCCTGCCGGTCAGAGCCGGTTTCGCGGTGACCCTGATCGCCGTACTGGCCCTCGGCAGCTCGCTGAGCGCCGGGCTGATCGCCTGGTTCAGCGAAGACGACGCCGCGGCGATCAACACCGCCGGCTCCCTGCGCATGGCCACCTACCGCATCAACTGGCAACTCGAAGCCGGCGCCACCCCGGAAAGCCTCGCGGCGCTGGGCGATGACCTGCAACAACGCCTCGACACCGGCAACCTGCAACAGCGCGTGACCATCAGCGCGGACGACCCGCTATCGCAAAGCTATCGCGACATCCAGGCACTCTGGCGCGAACAGCTGCGCCCTGCCCTGGATCGCGGCGACAAGCTGGCCTTCCAGCAATACAGCGAGCAGTTCATCGAACAGCTGGAGCATTTCGTGCTGCTGCTGCAAAAGCAGAGCGAACACCGCCAGAGCTGGCAACAGAACATCCAGGGCGCCGCGCTGCTGATCACCGTGATCATTCTGTTGATCGGCATGTACGAGTTGCAGATCAATGTGATCAGCCCGCTGCAGGAACTGGTGCGCGCCGCAGAACGTTTCCGCAACGGCGACCATGGCGCGCGGGTCGAATTCCGCTCCGAGGACGAACTGGGGCAAATGGCCGAAAGCTTCAACGCCATGGCCGAAACCATCGAAGAGTCCCACCGCACCCTGGAAAGCCGGGTGGCGCAAAAAACCCTGACCCTGGCGCAAACCAATGCCGCGCTGGAACTGCTCTACCAAAGCAGCCGCAGCCTGGCCACCCGCCAGGCCAACGCCGAGCGCCTCGACGAACTGATCAACCGCTTCCAGCAGCGTCTGCCCGGCCTGCGCCTGACCCTGTGCCTGCAAGACAACGTGCAGGCCCCCAGCGAGCAACTGCTGGCCCTGCACGGCAGCGAAACCCGCGAAGTCTGCGCGCGTACCGATTGCG
>CAMPJN010000265.1 GCA_946886875.1 uncultured Pseudomonas sp. | reverse complement strand
ACAACGACCGCGCGCTGAAGCTCACCACCGCGCTCTACTTCACCCCCAACGGCCGTTCGATCCAGGCCCAGGGCATAATCCCGGATATCGAAGTGGCCCGGGCCAAGCTGACCCGCGAGCAGGACGACGGTACTATCAAGGAAGCCGACCTGCTCGGCCATTTGAACAACGGCAACGGCGGCGCGGACAAACCCAGCGCAGGCAAAGCCGCGCGAGCGGAACGCCCGCAGGATGCCGACTACCAGTTGAGCCAGGCGCTGAACCTGCTCAAGGGTTTGAATATCACCCGCGGCGAGTGAAGGCAGCGATAGGGTGGTCGTGTAACCCTGGCGAACAATAAAAAGCCCGACCCCAGTCACGCTGGGGTCGGGCTTGTTTCTATCCGTTACAGAAGCTACCCGTTACAGATAATTGTTGGTCATCTCGTCGATGAAACCCTCGGCGCGCAGTTCATCCAAGGCCTTTTGCAGGCGTTCGATTACCTCGTCCGGGGTGTCCTTGTTCATGGCCAGGTACAGCTCGGCCTCGTTGAAGCGCAATACCGTATTGAGTCCGGTCACGCCTTCCTGCTTGGCCAGATAGCGGCCCACCGGGTCGGTGGTGGCCCAGAGATCGATCTTGCCGCTGAGCAGCTTCTTGATGTTTTCCTGGTCGCGCAGAGCATTGGTCGGTTTCAGACCCTGGCTTTCCAGATGCTGACTGACAGCGTCGTTCTTATAGGCGCCAATCTGATACTTCCCTGCTTCTTCCAGGCTGGCCACGCTGATGTTATTGCCCGGGGCCGAGAGCAGCACCCAGCCAGTCTTGGCCAGTGGCCCGACCCATTTGAATAGCGGCTGACGCTCGGGCGTATAGGTTGTCGAAAACAGGCCGTAGCTGGGTTTGTCCAGGGTCAGCTTGTACAGGCGATCCCAGGGAAAGCGCAGACTCAGGGTGTAGCCGATACCGGCACGTTTGAACATCTCGCGCACGATTTCGGTGCTGATACCATCGATGCCGTCGTCGCGGGCAAAGTTCTTATCGTCCACCGCCATATTGAACGGCGGGAAATTCTCCGTCAGCAACACCACCTTGTAGTACGGCGGCAATTCGGCCTGGGCCGCAAAGGTGCTAAACAACAGACCGAACATCAGTCCGGATTTCAGAAACTTCAACATAGGTCATCCCGCTCGCTTGTTATTGTGGTTATGGCTGGTGGTACTCCACCTCGAAGAATTTCCCTCGACTCACCATCCATGACAGCAGCCGACTCGTGGACGGTTCGCTGGTTTCGGTGCTACAGATAACGCTTGGTCATGGTTTCGACCAGACCCTCGGCGCGCATCTTGTCCAATTCACTCTGCAGCTTCCGTACCACCTCGTCCGGTACCTGCTTGTTGAGCGCCAAATACAATTCGGCGCTGTCGAAACGCAGAATGGTTTTCAGCCCTGAAACGCCTTCCTGCTTGGCCAGGTAACGGCCAGCCGGATCACCGGTGGCCCAGAGGTCGATCTGCCCGGCCATCAGCTTCTTGGCGTTCTGCTGGTCGCGCAATGCGGTGATCGGCTGCAAGCCTTGTTCGACCAGGTGCTCGGCGATGGCATCGCCTTTGTAGGCGCCAACCTTGTACTGTTTGGCCTCCTCCAGACTGTTCAACACTATGCTGCTGTCGCTACGCCCGAGCAGCACCCAGTCGTCCGGACCGATCGGGCCGACCCACTTGAACAGCTCTTCGCGCTCCGGCAAACGCGCCGCTACAAATACACCATAGCCCGGTTTTTCCAACGCCAGCTTATAGATGCGATCCCAGGGGAAGCGCAGGGTCATGTTGTAGTGGATGCCGGCACGCTTGAACATCTCGCGGACGATATCCGCGGCTATGCCTTCGATCTTGTCTTCATGGGCAAAATTCTTGCCGTTGACCGCCATGTTGTAAGGCGGGAAATTCTCGGTCAGCAGCACCATACGGTAACTGGAGGTATCAACGTCGGCGCGGGCGATACCGGACAGCACCATAAAGGTGCCGGCCAACGCGAACAGCAGGCGTTTGCACATAGTGAATTCTCGTTTTTCTGATGGCAGGTCGCCGCAGCATACCCAGCCCGGACAATTGCGCCAGTCTTGGCCAAGGCTGACGCGCCGGCCAGTCCGCTGCAATAACAGGAATGACGCATTTATGTATTTAACTTGGAGAGCGGTTCTGCAAAGCAGTGCTGGACAACCCTAACCCAGGACGCCAGCGAATGCTGCCGATTCGCTCCCAGCTTCGGCCGGCGCAACGCCGGCCGCAGGGCTTAGCGCACCACGATACCGCGGCTGGCCAGATAGGCCTTGGCTTCCGGCACTGTGTATTCGCCGAAGTGGAAGATGCTCGCGGCCAATACCGCCGCGGCCTTGCCTTCGAGAATCCCAGCAGCCAGATGCTCGAGGTTGCCGACGCCGCCGGAAGCGATCACCGGAATACCCACAGCTTCGCTGATCGCGCGGGTAACGCCGAGGTCGTAGCCGCTTTTCACGCCGTCCTGATCCATGCTGGTCAGAAGGATTTCACCGGCGCCGAGGTCTTCCATCTTCTTCGCCCAGAGCACCGCATCCAGGCCGGTGGGTTTGCGCCCGCCATGGGTGAAAATTTCCCAGCGTGGGGTTTCGCCCGGCTTGGAGACCTTCTTCGCGTCGATAGCGACCACGATGCATTGCGAGCCGAAGCGCGAAGCGGCTTCGCCGACGAACTCCGGGGTGAACACCGCGGCGGTGTTGATCGAGACCTTGTCGGCGCCGGCATTGAGCAGGTTGCGGATGTCCTGCACGGTACGCACGCCACCGCCCACGGTCAGCGGGATAAACACCTGGCTGGCCATGCGCTCGACGGTATGCAGGGTGGTGTCGCGGCCGTCACTGCTGGCGGTGATATCGAGAAAGGTAATCTCATCGGCGCCCTGCTCGTCGTAGCGGCGGGCGATCTCCACCGGGTCGCCGGCATCGCGGATGTTCTCGAACTGCACGCCCTTGACCACCCGACCGTTGTCCACGTCGAGGCAGGGGATAATGCGTTTTGCCAGTGCCATACGGAACTCCCGTAGGGTGGGTGCAACCCACCAATAAAGATTGCGCCAGTTGCGGCGGGTTTCACCCGCCCTACAGTCTTGGCGCTTACGGCTGGTTTATTCGTCTTTGTATTTCAGATCGCAAAGCGCCTGGGCTTCGGCCACATCCAGGGTGCCTTCGTAGATCGCCCGGCCAGTGATGGCGCCGATGATCCCCGGCGTGTTGGTGTCGAGCAGCGCCTGGATATCGCCGATATTGTGAATGCCGCCGGAAGCGATCACCGGAATCCGCGTGGCATTGGCCAGGGCCACGGTGAAGGGCACGTTGCAGCCCTGCATCATGCCGTCTTTGGCGATATCGGTATAAACGATGGCGGACACGCCGTCGGCCTCGAAGCGCTTGGCCAGGTCGATCACCTGCACCGCGCTGACTTCGGCCCAGCCGTCGGTGGCGACGAAACCGTCTTTGGCATCCAGGCCGACTATCACCTTGCCGGGGAAGGCCTTGCAGGCCTCGGTGACGAATTGCGGGTCTTTCACCGCCTTGGTGCCGATGATCACGTAGCTGACCCCGGCCTTGACGTAGTGCTCGATGGTTTCCAGCGAGCGGATACCGCCGCCGATCTGGATCGGCAGATTCGGATAGCGCTTGGCGATGGCCGTGACCACCTCACCGTTGACCGGCTGGCCTTCGAAGGCGCCGTTGAGGTCGACCAGGTGCAGGCGGCGGCAGCCACCTTCGACCCACTTGGCGGCCATGCTCACCGGGTCATCGGAAAACACCGTGGAGTCTTCCATGCGGCCCTGGCGCAGGCGCACGCAAGCGCCGTCCTTCAGATCGATAGCGGGGATAATCAGCATCGGTTGAACCTGCTCAAGTCGTGTGAATTCGGTGGGTCAGCTCTTTTCCAGCGCCCAAAGGTCGCTTTCGATGCTCTCGAACCGTTCTTTCAGGTGAGTCTGTACATCGAAAATCGCCCGGTTGTAGTAGTGCGGTGCAATCTCGCGGGCAAACAGCTCGAGGATTTCCGCCACCTCGAACGAACCCAGATCCAGCTCGAAGCGCTCTTCCATAAAGCGCTTCAGGACGCTGGTCGCCTCACGCTCCTGCTCGGCGGCGAGAGTGAGAATCGGCGGTTTCTGCTTGGCCCGGCTCATTACCAGCGACCATCCCAGGCGGCGAAGTTCTGCAGCAACTGCAGGCCATGGGTGTGGCTCTTCTCCGGGTGGAATTGCACGGCGAAACGCGAACCCTCGGCCAGCGCGGCGGCGAAATCCTTGCCGTAATGGCCGCGACCGACCACCTGCTTGGGATTGCCGGCCTCGATGTAATAGCTGTGCACGAAATAGAAACGCGCTAGGTCGGGAATGTTGTGCCACAGCGGATGTTTGACCGCCTGGCTCACTTCGTTCCAACCCATATGCGGCACCTTCAGCGGCTCACCGTCTTCGACCATGTCCTTGCCGAAGAAACGCACTTGGCCGGGAAACAGGCCGATGCAATCGACGCCATCGTTCTCTTCGCTGCGCTCGAGCAAGGCCTGCATGCCGACGCAGATACCGAGGAAGGGACGGTCGACGCTGACCTCGCGCACCAGCTCATCGAAACCCAGACGCTTGATCTCGGCCATGCAATCGCGAATCGCGCCAACGCCGGGAAACACCACGCGGTCCGCCTCGCGAATCACCTGGGCATCGCTGGTCACCAGCACCTTGCCGGCGCCGACGTGCTCGAGGGCCTTGGCCACCGAATGCAGGTTGCCCATGCCGTAGTCGATTACCGCGACTGTCTGCATTACAGACAGCCCTTGGTCGACGGCATTTGCCCAGCCATGCGCGGGTCCAGCTCGATAGCCATGCGCAGCGCGCGGCCGAAGGCCTTGAACACCGTTTCGATCTGGTGGTGGGTATTGGTGCCACGCAGGTTATCGATATGCAGGGACACCAGGGCGTGGTTGACGAAACCCTGGAAGAATTCCTGGAACAGATCGACATCGAAGCCGCCAACCACCGCGCGGGTGAAAGGCACATGCATCTGCAGGCCGGGACGACCGGAGAAGTCGATGACCACGCGCGACAGCGCTTCGTCCAGCGGCACATAGGAGTGGCCGTAACGGGTCATGCCTTTCTTGTCACCGATAGCCTTGGTGAATGCTTGGCCGAGGGTGATGCCGACGTCTTCCACGGTGTGGTGGTCGTCGATATGCAGGTCGCCCTTGCACTCGATATCCAGGTCGATCAGGCCGTGGCGGGCGATCTGGTCGAGCATGTGCTCGAGGAAAGGCACGCCGATATCGAACTTGGCCTTGCCGGTGCCATCCAGATTGATCGAGACCTTGATCTGGGTCTCCAGGGTATTACGCTCGACGAATGCCGTACGTTCGGCCATCACCAGCTCCAGAAATTACTCGCGAAAAAGGCTGGCATTATAGGCGGGCCTTGGCCTGGGCGGCTACCGCGTTGGCGGCAAGGGCGGACTACTGGCATACCTGCAGTGGTTTTACCCAGGCTGCATCACCTGTGGGCACGCCGCCAGGCAAAGCAGCCACAGCAGGCTCAGCGCGCAGAACCCCGCCAGCGTCAGCCCCAACCACCATTGTTCCGGCGCCAGCCATA
>CAMPJN010000264.1 GCA_946886875.1 uncultured Pseudomonas sp. | reverse complement strand
GGCGCTTCGCCGTTGGCGATCTGGGTCGGCGAATAGAACAGATTGATGTTCTGCTGCAGCGCGCTGAGGGCCAGCGCCACGGCCACGCCCACACCGGCGAGGATCGCCAGGACGATATACAGACGCTTCTTGCGCACAGGGTTCACTTCGACTCCTCCCGACGCAAACGGCGCGCCTCGTCTTGCAGGTAACGGCGGCGCGCCAGGATTGGCAGCGCCACATTCAGCCCCAGTACAGCCAGGCTGATGCCATAGCACGACCAGACATAGAGGCCGTGATTGCCCATGGCGATAAACTCGCTGAAGCTGGCGAAACTCATTGCGGCTTCTCCACCAATGCTTGGATCTCGGCCTTGGCCCAACTGCTGCGCGCCTCGCGCTTGAGCACTTCGAGGCGCATGCGCAGCAACAGAATGGCGCCGAAGAAGCAGTAGAAACCCAGCACCATCAGCAGCAACGGCATCCACATCTCGAACGGCATCGCCGGCTTGGATACCACGCTGAAGGTGGCCGGCTGGTGCAGGGTGTTCCACCACTCCACCGAGTATTTGATGATCGGGATATTCACCACCCCGACCATGGCCAACACCGCGCAGGCCTTGGCCGCGCTGTCGCGATTGCTGATCGACTGGCCCAGGGCGATCACACCGAAATACAGGAACAGCAGGATCAGCATCGCGGTCAGGCGTGCATCCCAGACCCAGTAAGTACCCCAGGTCGGCTTGCCCCAGACAGCGCCGGTGATCAAGGCGATAACCGTCATCCAGGCGCCGATGGGGGCGGCTTGCTGCAGGGCGACGTCGGCCAGTTTCATCTTCCACACCAGGCCGACAATGCCGGCCGCCGCCAGCATCACGTAGATCGACTGGGCCAGAAACGCCGCCGGCACGTGGATATAGATGATGCGAAAGCTGTTGCCCTGCTGATAATCCGGCGGCGCGAAGGCCAGGCCCCAGACCAGACCGACGCTCAACAACAGCACGGCAGCCACGGCCAGCCAAGGCAGCCAGCGGCCGCTGATTTCATAAAACCATTTGGGCGAGCCCAGTTTGTGAAACCACGTCCAATTCATCGACTTACTCATCAGTCAGCGCGACCATGGCGAAATCGCCCTAGCCGCGGATGCAATTCGGGGGCCATCAGGCATGACCACCCTCGGTGAAACTGTCATTCGCCGACGCTGATCTTCAGGCCGGCGGCGATGGCAAAGGGCGTCAAGGTCACCGCCAAGGCGGTGAGACTCGCCAGCCACAATAGATGACCGAGCGCCGGCAGGCCCTGCAGGCTCGCTTGCAAGGCCCCGCTACCGAGAATCAGCACCGGGATATACAGCGGCAAAATCAGCAACGCCAACAACAAGCCGCCGCGTTTGAGGCCCACCGTCAGCGCCGCGCCGACCGCGCCGAGCAGGCTCAACACCGGCGTCCCCAACAGCAGCGAGAACAGCAGCACCGGCATACAACGCCCCGGCAAGCCCAGCATCAGGGCCAGCAGAGGCGCCAACAACACCAGCGCCAGGCCGGAAAACAGCCAGTGTGCCAGCACCTTGGCCAATACCAGAAGGGCCAGGGGGTGCGGCGAAAGGACCCACTGCTCCAACGAGCCGTCCTCGAAATCACTGCGAAACAAACCATCCAGCGAAAGCAATACCGCCAACAGCGCCGCCACCCACACCAGACCAGGCGACAGGCTTTGCAACAGTTGCGTTTGCGGCCCCACGGCCAGCGGGAACAGCGCGATGACGATGGCGAAGAACACCAGCGGATTGGCCAATTCAGCAGGTCGGCGGAACAGCAGCCGCGCTTCTCTCGCCAGTAGCAGGGTAAAGACATTGCTCATGGCCGGCGCTGCCCCAGATCAAGTTCGCGATAACCGGCAGGTTTGACCGTCAACGTATGGTGGGTGGTGAGCACCACCAGACCACCCTGCTGACAATGCTGGGCCAGATGGTTCTCCAGCTGGGCCACGGCATCCTTATCGAGTGCGGTGAAGGGTTCGTCGAGCACCCATAGCGGCGGGCCATCCAGATACAGGCGCGCCAACGCCACACGGCGCTGCTGACCGGCGGACAGGGTATGGCAAGGTACATCCTCGAAACCTCGCAGGCCCACCGCCTCCAGCGCCTGCCAGATCGCCGTGCGCTCGGCCGGATGATGCAAAGCGCAGAGCCAGGCAAGGTTTTCCTCGGCGGTGAGCAAGCCCTTGATCCCGGCGGCATGGCCGATCCAGAGTAGATTGCGCGCCAATTCAGCGCGCTGCGAAGCCAACGGCTTGCCGTGCAAACGGATCTCGCCGGCCGTCGGTTGCATCAAGCCGACCAGCAAACGCAGCAAGCTGGTTTTACCGCTGCCATTGGGCCCGGACACCTGGAGCATTTCGCCGGGAACCAAGCGTAACTCCAGGCCCTCGAAGAGCATGCGCCAGTCCCGCTCACAGGCGAGCGCCACGGTTTCGAGCAGGGGACTGGTCAATGCACGGACACCAAAATGGACACCTAATACGGTTCAAGTCGACAGCATCTTGGCCGCTATACTGACGCAAGTTGTATGCGCAGCCGACCCAGACGGGGGGCGATTATACATGCCATGTCCCGCCTCCCGCAGTGGGCATTTTCGACAGGTTGTAACCCGCCCATGAGCGAAATCAGCAGCCCCAGAAACCTTGGGCCGATCCCACCGAGCAGCCGACCCAATACCGCGGCCAGTGATCTGGCCCTGAAGCTGCTGCAGCCGATGCAAGGCCTTTTGGCCAGTGGCGAGACTGCCAGCGCCGAAGTGGTCGAACTCAAGCAAGTGGCGCAAAGCTTTCAATTGCTGCTCAAGCTGACCCTCGATAACGGCCGCCAAGCGACCCTGCAAGCCAGCAGCCCACGGCCTTTGGCCCAGGGCACCGCACTGGCGGTCACCGCCCTGTCGGAAACCCAGCTGGCCGTAGTGCTGCAGGCCGGCGGCAGCAAGACCATGACCAGCCTGGACCTCGACCAGCTGCCTGTCGGCACCCTGCTGCAAGGCAGGGTTGAAGCCCGCGAACAACTGCTGCAGGGCAAAGCCCAGCAGGTGATCTACAAGGTATTGGTGAATCTGCTCAACACCCCGCTGGCAGGCAGCAAACTGTCCCTGGAGACACCATTACCACTGCCACTGGGCAGCTTGCTCAGCGCCCAGGTTCAGGGCAGTCAGGCGCTGAATTTCCTGCCGCTCAGCGGCCGCCTCGATCAGCTGGTACTGGGCCAGCAGCTGGCCAGCCAACACAATCGTCAAGGTTCCCTGGACGGTCTGTTCAAAGCCTTGCAGGGCCTCGGCGGCAAAGAGGGGCTGCCGGAAGGCCTGCGCGGCAGTATCGACAAGCTGTTCGGCGCCCTGCCCGACGTCAGCCAATTGAGCAACGCCAAAGGCCTTGGCCAAGCCCTGGAAAACAGCGGCCTGTTTCTCGAAAGCAAACTGCTCGGCGGCCAGGGCCATGCGCTGCCGGCCGATATGAAAGCCAACCTGCTGCGGCTGATCACCCAGCTACTGCCGCTGCTGCCCGGCAGCACCCCGCTCACCGCAGCCAACGCCGGCGCCGCCATGGCGCAGATGTTGCCGGCGTTCGCCCGCAACCTGCTGGGTTCGCTCGGCCAACCCGGCTCGCGCCAGCAGGCATTGAGCTTTCCCCTGCCGTCGCGATTGTTGCAGGCGATGGAAGGCGAAGGCGATCTGGAGACCTCGCTGAAACTGGCGGCGGCAGCGGTGTCGCGCCTGCAAACCCATCAGCTGTCCAGCTTGGCGCAGAGCCAGGTTGGCCCGGACGGCAATCTGCTGACCACCTGGCAGTTGGAGATCCCCATGCGCAACCAGCAGGAACTGGTGCCGCTGCAGGTGAAGATCCAGCACGAGGAACAACAGAATTCGGCGAAGAGCGACAAAGAGGCCCTGTGGAAGGTCGAACTGGCCTTCGATCTCGACCCCCTCGGCCCGTTGCAAGTGCAGGCGCAGCTATTCCGCGGCAGCCTGTCCAGCCAGCTGTGGGCCGAGCGCCCCGACACCGTCAGCCTGATAGACGCCGAGCTGAGCACCTTGCGTGAACGTTTGACCGCCGCCGGCCTGCAGGTCGGCGAATTGGCCTGCAAACAAGGCACGCCGCCGCAAGGGCCGAAAACCCACCTGGAACAACGCTGGGTCGACGAAACCGCATGAAAAAATCCGCACCACGCCAGGCCATCGCCCTCACCTACGACGGCAAGAACGCCCCCAGCCTCAGCGCCAAGGGCGACGACGAGCTGGCAGAAGCGATATTGGCGATCGCCCGCGAATACGAAGTGCCGATCTATGAGAATGCCGAACTGGTGCGACTGTTGGCGCGCCTGGAGTTGGGCGACGCGATTCCCGAGCAGCTGTATCGCTGCATCGCCGAAATCATCGCCTTCGCCTGGTACCTGAAAGGCAAGTGCCCGCCGGGCTTCAAGCCCGATGGCGACCGCGACATCACCCCCCCGCTGCCGTTGCTCGAAGGGCCGGCGCGCTAGCGCGAAAACCCAGCCGACGATGCCGCGCTATAGATCCTATGTTCCTGCGAAAAATCTAAAACATCGTAGGTAGGACATGCCGAAGGCTTGTCCGCCATCTGGGCGCAGCGGCAATCGGTAGGTTGGCGCTGAGCGCAGCGAAGCCCAACAACGCAACGGGCGGATAGGTATCTACTGCACCCACACCGAGGCATCGAACCGTTCGCGCCCCAATCATCGCTGGCTGGTGACGCGGAGCGTCACGGGCCGCGTTACTACGCTGGAGCCTGGGAACGATCAAGACGGGTTATGGAAACGGGGAATTAACGGACTTTCGGCTGGTTCAGCTTGCTGACCAATTCGGCTTCGGCCTTGCTCAAGCCGCAGGATTGGGTCAAGTCGTCGACGCTGGCGCCCAAACCGACCAGCCGCGCAGCCTGGGTAAAAGACAGACTGCTGGGGTCGCGTTGCTCGATCTGGGTCAGCTTGTCCGGCAGGGGCGCGACTGTGCGACGCAGCTCATGGAGCTCCTCACCCATGCGCACACTACCGGCAAGGTAGGTATCCAGACGCTTGCGCAACTCCTTGATGTGCTGGTCGCGCACGGCATCGCGCTCGGCCTGCAATTGCGCCATATGCCGTTGTTGCATGGCCAGCCAGACACAGGTGGCGACCAGCCCCACACACAGCAGTGCCAGCACGATAAGCGCGATCTCGAGCATGGCTAATGTCTCGCTGCGCAGCGCGTGGCCAAGCGCCGATAACGGCCCTCGCCCGCAGCGCCAACAGTAGCGCGCATCCCTGCCACGCCAGTGAGTCGGGGCACTAGATGCTCTCCAACTCGGACCATTCTTCTTCGCTCATCATCTTGTCCAGCTCGACCAGAATCAGCAGTTCGCCGTTCTTGTTGCATACGCCCTGGATAAACTTGGCCGACTCGTCGTTACCGACGTTGGGTGCGGTTTCCACTTCCGATTGGCGCAGGTAGACCACCTCGGCAACGCTATCGACCATGATGCCGACGACTTGCTTGTCCGCCTCTATGATCACGATCCGGGTGTTATCGCTAACCTCGGACGAATCCAAACCGAAGCGCTGACGGGTATCGATTACCGTGACCACATTGCCGCGCAGGTTGATGATGCCCAGCACGTAGCTCGGCGCGC
>CAMPJN010000263.1 GCA_946886875.1 uncultured Pseudomonas sp. | reverse complement strand
GGCGTGCTGAATTACACCGAGGAAGAAGGCCGCGGCGTGTTCCAGTCCGGCAATGCGCTGTTTATGCGCAACTGGCCCTACGCCTGGGCCCTGGTGCAGAGCCCGGACAGCGCGGTGAAGGATCAGGTCGGCATCGCCCCGCTGCCCAAGGGCGGCGAGAACGGCAGCCATGCCTCGACCCTCGGCGGCTGGGGCTTGTCGGTGTCGCGCTACAGCGCCGAACCCAAGCTCGCCGGCGAGCTGGTGGCCTACCTGACCAGCGCCCAGCAGCAGAAGCATCGGGCCCTGGTAGGCGCCTACAACCCGGTGATCGAATCGCTCTATGAAGACCCCGAGCTGCTCGCCGCGATGCCGTACTACAGCCAACTGCGCACTATTCTCGATGCAGGCGTGATGCGCCCCGCGGCGATCACCGCCGACCGCTATCCACGGGTCTCCAATGCGCTGTTCGACCGCGTACACGGCGTGCTTTCCGGCGAGGCCGAGGTCGACCTGGCTGTGACCGAACTGGGCAGCGACCTCAAACGCATCAAGCGCCGTAACTGGTAAACCGCCAAGGAACCGCCATGACCACCTCTATCTCACGGGCCCAGCCGTTTTACGATGAGCCCTTGCCGATCAAGGAAACGCCCGTGCAGCGCCGCCGTATCCGCGCCGCCTGGCTGTTTCTGACGCCGATGCTGCTGTGCCTGTTGCTGGTGGCCGGCTGGCCGTTGCTGCGCACCTTCTGGTTCAGCCTCACCGATACCAGCCTGAGCGACGCCGGCGCCGGGGCGTTCGTCGGCCTGAGCAATTTCCTGGCCCGCGATGGCGATGGCTGGTCGGGCATTCTGGTCGACCCGCTGTGGTGGCAGGCGGTGCGCAACACCCTCTACTTCACCGCGGTGTCGGTGAGCCTGGAGATCTGCATAGGTCTGGCGGTAGCCTTGTTGCTCAACGTGCAGTTCACCGGCCGCGCCCTGGTGCGGGCGATGATCCTGATCCCCTGGGCGATTCCCACTATCGTCTCGGCGAAGATCTGGGCGTGGATGCTCAATGACCAGTTCGGCATCATCAATCACCTGATGCTCGGCCTCGGGCTGATCGACGCGCCCCTGGCCTGGACCGCCGACGCCAGCCTGTCGATGTGGGCGGTGATCATGGTCGATGTGTGGAAGACCGTGCCCTTCGTCGCGCTGCTGATGCTCGCCGCGTTGCAGATGCTGCCGGGCGATTGCTACGAGGCCGCCCGAGTCGACGGCGTGCATCCGCTCAAGGTGTTCTGGCGGGTCACCCTGCCGCTGCTGATGCCGGCGCTGCTGGTGGCGGCGATCTTCCGCATCCTCGACTCGCTGCGGGTATTCGACGTCATCTATGTGCTGACCTCGAACTCCTCGTCGACCATGAGCATGTCGATCTACGCCCGCCAGCAACTGGTGGAGTTCCAGGACGTCGGCTACGGCAGCGCCGCCTCGACCCTGCTGTTCCTGATAGTCGCGGTGATCGCCGTGCTCTATCTCTACCTCGGCCGCCGGCAAATGGAGGTGCGCTGATGAACCTGCGCCTACTGAAAAAAGCACTGCTGCGCCTGGGCTTCTGCGTCGCCATCGGCATCCTGCTGCTGTACGCGGTGTTCCCCTTCTACTACGCCGTGCTGACCTCGCTGAAACCGTCCAGCGCCTTGTTCCAGGTGAGCTACTGGCTCGATAAACCGGACTTCTCCAACTACGCCGCGGTGTTGCAGCAAGCGTCGTTCCTGCAGGCCATCGGCAACTCGGTGTTCGTCGCCTTCTGCGTGGTGGCGCTGGCGCTGTTCCTCAGCCTGACCGCCGCCTACGCCCTGGGCCGGGTCAAGTTCCGTGGCCGCGGGACTGTACTGCTGCTGGTGCTGGGCGTGTCGATGTTCCCCCAGGTCGCGGTGCTTTCCGGGCTGTTCGAAGTGATCCGCGCCCTCGGTCTGTACAACAGCGCCTGGGCGCTGATCCTCAGCTACACCATCTTCACCCTGCCGTTCACCGTCTGGGTGCTGACCACCTTTATCGGGCAGCTGCCCGGCGAGCTGGAAGAGGCGGCGATCATGGACGGCGCCTCGCCCTGGGTGGCGCTGACCCGGGTGCTGCTGCCGCTGCTCTGGCCGGCGCTGGTGACCACCGGCCTGCTGGCGTTCATCGCCGCCTGGAACGAGTTCCTCTTCGCCCTGACCTTCACCCTGACCGACCAGGAGCGCACGGTGCCAGTGGCGATCGCGCTGATTTCCGGCGGCAGCCAGCACGAACTGCCCTGGGGCCTGCTGATGGCCGCTTCGGTAATAGTCACAGTACCTCTGGTGCTGCTAGTGCTGGTGTTCCAGCGCCGCATCGTCTCCGGCCTCACCACCGGCGCGCTCAAGGGCTGAGCCCACAAGAACAAGGAATAACAGCATGAGCAAGTTGCAACTCGACAACGTGAACAAGCAACTGGGCGGCCTGCGCATCCTGCGCGACATCAGCCTGGAGATCGCCAGCGGCGAATTCGTGGTGTTCGTCGGCCCCTCGGGCTGCGGCAAGTCGACCCTGCTGCGGCTGATCGCCGGGCTGGAGTCGATCTGCGCCGGCGACCTGCTGATCGACGGGCGCCGGGTCAACGACCTGGAGCCGCGCGAGCGCGGGGTCGGCATGGTGTTCCAGTCCTATGCGCTGTACCCGCACATGAGCGTCTACGACAACATCGGTTTCGGCCTCAAGCTGGCCAAGACCGACAAGCGCAGCCTGCGCGAACGGGTGCTGGAAACCGCACGGGTGCTGCAGCTGGACAAGCTGTTGCAGCGCAAGCCCAAGGAGCTTTCCGGCGGCCAGCGCCAGCGCGTGGCCATGGGCCGGGCAATGGCCCGCGAGCCGGACATCCTGCTGTTCGACGAGCCGCTGTCCAACCTCGACGCGGCCCTGCGCGTGCAGATGCGCAACGAGATCGCCCGGCTGCACGCCAGCCTGGGCACCACCATGATCTACGTGACCCACGATCAGGTCGAGGCGATGACCCTGGCCGACAAGATAGTGGTGCTCAATGCCGGGCGCATCGAACAGGTCGGCTCGCCGCGCGAACTCTACGAGCGGCCGGTCAGCCGCTTCGTCGCCGGCTTCCTCGGCTCGCCACGGATGAACTTCCTGCCGGCGCAGCTGCTCGCGCCAGGCCTGCACAGCACGATTTCGACGCCAGCCCTCGGCCATCTGGCGGCCCTGCCGTTCGACAGCCGCGCGCTGGCGGCCGGCAGCCCGCTGACCCTGGGTATCCGCCCCGAGCACCTGAGCCTGCAGAAGGCGACAGGCGATGCCGGCTTGCGCGTTATCGGCGTCGAGTACCTGGGCTGCGAAACCTATGTTCACCTCGATGTCGGCCAGGACGAGCCGCTGATCTGTCGCTGCGCGGCAAATGCCGAATGGCGCCACGGCGACCGCGTCGAACTGCGCCCGGAATTCGCCGGCCTGCATCTGTTCGATACCGACGGCAACTGCCTGCCGCGTCAAACCACGGCAACCGCCAGTAACCCAGCCAGCGCGTTACGCCAAGGCTGCGCATAACCCTTTCCAACCCTTCTGCGAGCAATTCCATGCCTGTTTTTCCCGACCTCGCCCAGCGCACGCTGAGCGAGGGCAGCGCCCAACTCACGCCCGATTTTCGGCCCGGCTACCATCTCGCCCCGCCAACCGGCTGGATGAACGACCCGAACGGCGTGGTGTATTTCCGCGGCGAATACCATGTGTTCTATCAACACCATCCGTTCGATGCGAGCTGGGGACCGATGTACTGGGGGCACGCCAAAAGTCGCGACCTGGTGCATTGGCAGCACCTGCCCATCGCCCTGCAACCGGGCGATGAGTTCGACCGTCATGGCTGCTTTTCCGGCAGCGCCGTGGTCTGCGGCGACAGCCTGGCGTTGCTCTATACCGGGCATACCTGGCTCGGCGAGGTGGGCGACGAGCACGCCATCCGCCAGGTCCAGTGCCTGGCCACCAGCGATGACGGCGTGCATTTCATCAAGCACGGCGCGGTCATCGAGGCTGCCCCGGACGCCGCGATCGTGCATTTTCGCGACCCCAAGGTCTGGCGCGACGGCGAGCATTGGTACCTGATCGCCGGCGCGCGTCTGGGCGATGTGCCGCTGCTGCCTTTGTACCGCTCCAGCGACCTGCGCAGCTGGGAGTTCCTCGACTATATAAGCCGCGGTGGTGAGGGCGACGGCTATATGTGGGAATGCCCGGACCTGTTCCGCCTCGGCGGCCGGGACGTGCTGCTGTGTTCCCCACAAGGCATGCAGCCGGAGGGTTTCGAGCGGCTGAACAAGTTCCAGACCGGCTACCGGGTCGGCCAGCTCGACAGCGATTGGCGCTTCACTGGCGGGCCCTTTATCGAACTGGATAACGGCCACGATTTCTACGCCGCACAGACCCTGCTGGCCGCCGATGGTCGGCGCCTGCTCTGGGCCTGGCTGGATATGTGGGACAGCCCGATGCCGAGCCAGGCCCAAAACTGGTGCGGCATGCTCGGTTTGCCGCGCGAATTGCAGCTGCATGGGGATCGCCTGCACAGCTACCCCGCGCGCGAACTGGCGACGCTACGCCAATCACCCTTGTTACCGGACGGCGCGCTCTGCTGGGACGGCTCAGGCACCCAGCCGCTTGCCGGGTTGAGCGGCGATAGGCTGGAAATCGAGCTGCAAATGGACGTGTCCGGTTGCCGCGACGGGTGCCTGGGCATTGCCTTGCGCTGCAGCGCCGATGGACAGGAACAGACCCTGCTCTACTACGACGCCCAGCTGCAACGCCTGGTACTCGACCGCAGCCGCTCGGGCGCAGGCGTCGACGGCCAGCGCAGCGTGGCGCTGACGCCCAGCCGGGAACCCCTGCTGCTGCGGTTGTTCCTCGACCGCTCCTCCATCGAGGTATTCGCCGCGGACGGCAGCTTCAGCCTCAGCAGCCGCATCTATCCGCAAGCGGACAGCCTCGGGCTGGCACTGTTCGGCAGCGGCGGCGGGCAGGTCGCGGTGCGCCAGGCCTGGCAGCTGTCCAGCGGCTGGGTCTGACAGGCTGCAGAAGAATTACCTGGGCAAGAGTGGCACCGCTTGCAGCGGCCGCAATCTAGGGTGCGCCGTGCGCACCAGGAATCTACGTCGACGCCGGTGCGCATGGCGCACCCTACGAAGTCAGCCCTAGCCTAGCCGATACCTGAACGCACCACCGGACATGACCTGCTGACAGGCAACGCCGCCGCCATCGCGGCGGGCGGCGGCGCTGTGGCATGATTCACGACTCTCACTGCCTGGTTGCATTGCATGACTTCTGTGAAAGACGTTGCACGCCTGGCCGGCGTGTCCCTGATGACGGTCTCGCGAGCGCTCAACAACCCGGAGAAGCTCAGCCCCGAGACCTATCAACGGGTACGCAGCGCCATCGACGAACTGCAATTCGTGCCCAATATGTCGGCGCGCAAGATTCGCGGCGACAACCTGCTCAGCCGCACCATCGGCGTATTCGCCCTGGATACCGCGACCACGCCGTTCGCCGTGGAGTTGCTGCTGTCGATCGAACAGACCGCGCAACAGGCCGGCTGGAACGTATTCGTGCTCAACCTGCTGAGCGACCCGCCAAGCGAGCAGAGCATCGACCTGATGCTCTCGCACCGCCCCGACGGCCTGAT
>CAMPJN010000262.1 GCA_946886875.1 uncultured Pseudomonas sp. | reverse complement strand
TATGCGCCGGTTGTCGGCACAATTCGCCTCCACTTTTTGGGGAGGGGGTCAGTTTTGCTGATTTCCTGCCGGTAGACCTTGCATGGGCACCGAGATGATCAAGACGCCGTACTACCTGATCGACAAGCAAAAGCTGCTGGGCAATCTGGAGAAGATCGCCTACGTACGCGAACAGTCCGGGGCCAAGGCGCTACTGGCGCTCAAGTGCTTCGCCACCTGGTCGGTGTTCGATCTGATGCAGCAGTATATGGACGGCACTACCTCCAGTTCCTTGTATGAGTTGAAGCTCGGTCGGCAGAAGTTCGCCGGCGAGACCCACGCCTACAGCGTGGCCTGGGCCGACGACGAAATCGACGAGATGCTCGCCAACTGCGACAAGATCATCTTCAACTCCATCGGCCAGCTCGAGCGCTTCGCCGAAGCCTCAGCCGGCAAAGTGCGCGGTCTGCGGGTCAACCCGCAGGTGAGCAGCTCCGACTACCTGCTGGCCGATCCGGCGCGCCCATTCAGCCGTCTGGGCGAATGGGACCCGGAAAAGATCGCCACGGTGATGGATAAGATCTCCGGCTTTATGTTCCACAACAACTGCGAGAACGGCAGCTTCGAGCTGTTCGACCAGATGCTCAATACCATCGAGGAGCGCTTCGGCCACTTATTGCATCAGGTGCAATGGGTCAGCCTCGGCGGCGGCATCCACTTCACTGGCGACGGCTACCCACTGGATCGCTTCTGTGCGCGCTTGAAAGCCTTTGCCGAAACCTACGGTGTGCAGGTGTATCTGGAGCCGGGCGAAGCGGCCATCACCCTGAGCGCCTCCCTGGAAGTGACCGTGCTCGACACTCTGTACAACGGTAAGAACCTGGCCGTGGTCGACAGCTCCATCGAAGCGCACATGCTCGATCTGCTGATCTACCGGCTCGATGCCAAGATGGCGCTCAGCGACGGCGAGCATACCTACATGGTGTGCGGCAAATCCTGCCTGGCCGGCGACATCTTCGGTGAGTACCAATTCGATCGTCCGCTGGCCATCGGCGATCGTTTGTCGTTTATCGACGCAGCGGGTTACACCATGGTCAAGAAGAACTGGTTCAACGGCCTGAAAATGCCGGCAATCGCAGTACGACAGCTCGACGGCAGTGTCGAGGTGGTTCGTGAATTTGGGTTCGACGACTACCTGTCCAGTCTTTCCTGAGACCGGTAGCGAGGAAGGTAAATTGAAGAAGAATGTTCTTATCATTGGTGCAGGAGGTGTCGCCAAGGTGGTGGCCCACAAGTGCGCGCAGCACAACGACGAACTCGGTCGTATTGCTATCGCGTCGCGCAACATCTCCAAATGCCAGGCCATCATCGACAGCGTCCAGGCCAAAGGCAGCCTCAAGCAGCCGGCCGAAATCCAGGCCTATGCCCTGAACGCGCTGGATATAGATGCAACCAAAGCGCTGATCCGCGAGACCGAATCGCAGATCGTCATCAATGTGGGTTCGGCCTTCCTCAATATGTCGGTGCTACGCGCCTGCATGGATACCGGCGTCGCCTACCTCGATACCGCCATTCACGAAGAGCCGGGCAAGGTCTGCGAAACGCCGCCTTGGTACGGTAACTACGAATGGAAGCAGCTGGCCGAGTGCCAGGAAAAAGGCGTGACCGCCATCCTCGGCGTCGGTTTCGATCCGGGCGTGGTCAATGCCTATGCCGCATTGGCGCAACAACAGTACTTCGACAGCATCGAGTCGATCGACATCCTCGACGTCAACGCCGGTTCCCACGGCAAGTACTTCGCCACCAATTTCGACCCGGAAATCAATTTCCGCGAATTCACCGGGCAAGTCTGGAGCTGGCAGAACAGCCAGTGGACCAGCAACAAAATGTTCGAAGTCAAACGCACCGACGACCTGCCAGTGGTCGGCGAGCAGAATCTGTACCTGACCGGGCATGACGAAGTGCATTCCCTGTCCAAACACCTGAACGTGCCCAACGTGCGCTTCTGGATGAGCTTCGGCGAGCACTACATCAATGTGTTCACTGTGCTGAACAGCCTCGGCCTGCTCTCCGAGCAGCCGGTAAAAACCGCCGAAGGCCTCGAAGTGGTGCCGCTGAAAGTGGTCAAGGCCGTGCTGCCCGATCCCGCCTCGCTGGCGCCGGGTTACAGCGGCAAGACCTGCATCGGCGATCTGGTCAAAGGCAGCAAGGACGGCAAGCCGGCCGAATTGTTTATCTACAACGTCGCCGACCACGCCGACGCCTACGCCGAGACCGACAGCCAGGGCATTTCCTACACCGCAGGCGTACCGCCAGTCGCCGCCGCGCTGCTGGTTGCCCGTGGCGATTGGGACGTCGGGCATATGGCCAACGTCGAACAGCTGCCGGCCGAGCCGTTCCTCAAGCTGCTCGATGTAATGGGCCTGCCGACCCGGGTTAAGGACGCCAACGGCGACCGCCCCTGGGATCAAGCTCTCTGATTGGCTGCGCGTCGGCCAGGCTGGTTTAAGGCGGGTCAACGCTCGTTCGATTAGCCCAACGCCCGCCATTTTGGCGGGCGCTTTGTTTCCGGCTCTGTGGGAGGGGCTTTAGCCGCGACGATGCTTAGAACCTAGGATGCCCAACGCCCGCCATTTCGATGGCTCCCACGCTCCAGCGTGGTAGCCCCTCCTTGGACGCTCCGCGTCCAGGCAGGCACGAGGGTGACCGATAGGGCGGGTGCACAGCCTGCCGCTGCTTTCCACGCTTCCCGCCCGCAGCGTTTCACGCGACAATCAGCGCTTATCGACACAGGCCCCCAGGTCGGGTCTGTGCTTCTGCGTAGCCGTGAGGAATTTCCAATGAGCAGCAATGACCGCGTGATTATCTTCGATACCACTCTGCGCGATGGCGAGCAGAGCCCCGGTGCCTCCATGACCGGCGAAGAGAAGCTGCGTATTGCCAAGGCTCTGGAGCGGTTGCGCGTCGACGTGATCGAAGCCGGCTTCGCCATCGCCAGCCCCGGCGACTTCGCCGCGGTCAAGGCGATTGCCGATGCGATCAAGGACAGCACCGTGTGCAGCCTGTCGCGGGCCCTGGATGCCGATATCGACCGCGCCGCCGAGGCGCTGAAAGGCGCCAACTCTGGGCGTATCCATACCTTTATCGCCACCAGCCCTATCCATATGCAGCACAAGCTGCGCATGCAGCCGGATCAGGTGGTCGAGCAGGCGGTGCACGCGGTCAAGCGCGCGCGCAATCTCTGCGCCGACGTCGAATTTTCCTGCGAAGATGCCGGCCGTTCCGAGATCGATTTCCTCTGCCGCATCATCGAAGCGGCGATCGATGCCGGCGCGCGCACCATCAATATTCCCGACACCGTCGGCTACGCCATTCCGCACCAGTACGCGGAAACCATCCGCCAGTTGCTCAACCGCATTCCCAACGCCGACAAGGCGGTGTTCTCGGTGCATTGCCACAACGACCTGGGCCTGGCCGTAGCCAACTCCCTGGCCGCGGTGGTCGCCGGAGCGCGGCAGGTCGAGTGCACGATCAACGGCCTCGGCGAGCGTGCCGGTAACGCGGCGCTGGAAGAGATCGTCATGGCGATCAAAACTCGCGAAGACCTGCTCGGTGTGCACACCCGCATCGACACCCCGCATATCCTCAGCACCTCGCGCATGGTTTCCGGCATTACTGGTTTTCCGGTGCAGCCGAACAAGGCCATCGTCGGCGCCAACGCCTTCGCCCACGAGTCCGGCATTCACCAGGATGGCGTGCTCAAGCATCGCGAGACCTACGAGATCATGTCCGCGCAGTCGGTCGGCTGGCACACCAACAAGCTGTCGTTGGGCAAATTGTCTGGGCGCAACGCCTTCCGTTCGCGCCTGGAGGAGCTGGGCATTCAATTGGCCGGCGAGAGCGAGCTGAACGCGGCCTTTGCCCGCTTCAAGGATCTGGCCGACAAGAAGCACGAAATCTTCGACGAGGATCTGCAAGCGCTGGTTTCAGACACCCTGGCGGAAAAAGCCCCTGAGCATTTCAAGCTGGTGACCCTGGAAGTGGCGAGCAAAACCGGCGAAGTGCCGGAGGCCAAGCTGGTGGTCAGTGTCGACGGTGCCGAACAGGCCGCCAGCGCCCAGGGTTCCGGCCCGGTCGATGCAACTTTCAAGGCCATCGAATCGATTGCCAATTCGCAAGCCACGCTGCAGCTGTATTCGGTCAACGCCATCACCAAAGGCACCGACTCCCAGGGCGAGGTGACGGTGCGTCTGGAGAAGGGCGGCCGTATCGTCAACGGTAACGGCGCCGACACCGATATTCTGGTGGCTTCGGCCAAGGCCTATATCAACGCCCTCAACCTGATGCAGGCCGGACTCAAAGCCCACCCGCAGGTGGCCGACGTTTGATTTCGGAGCTGCGCCGCCGCGCCTATTTGAGCGCCATGCAGGTAGCCAGTTGGCTGCCACGCGTGGAGTTGCCGTTTGCCGCGCCCTCGCGGCCCGAGCTGTTGCGCCCACAGGTCGCAGACGAACCTGAGCAAGTACCCGCCCAGCGGGCCGCGGTCGAAAATGCACCGGTACATGAGGCACCGGCTTTGCCGGAAACTACACCCGTGCCGCGGCCGAAAATCGAAGTACCACGTCCGGGCGCACAACCTCGGCAGACACCCGTGCCGAGTGCAGCCGAAGCCGAGCCGCTCGAGCAGACGCCAGCCAAGGTGGCCGCTGTACCGCCACCGCGCTTCGCCCTGCAGCTGTTACGCGCCGGTGCCTGTGCGGTGTTGGTCGAGCTGCCCACCGGCGAAGCCTTGCAGGGCCGCGACCCGGCCTATCTGTTGCTCAAGGATCTGCTGCGCGCTGCCGGCCTGCCGGACAGCCCGCAACTGATCGGCGAGCCGGTACGCTGGCCGCTGTTGGCCCGTGGCTCCCTCGACCAGGGGCCGCAGGCGGCGCTGGATTATGTGCAGGGCTTTATCGGCGCTCAGCTGGAACAGGAACCCTGCAGCTGCCTATGGCTGGTGGGCTTGCCGGCGATCCGCTTTGCCGGCGAAGGCGACGCCGAGGCTTACAACCGCGAACTGCAGGTCGAAGGTTTACCAGCCGTCTGGGCCGTGCCGGGACTGGAATTATTGATGGACGAGCCCGAGCGCAAGGCGCCGCTGTGGCAGGCTATGCGCCGGGTGCGGCAACGTTGGTTAGCAGACTCTTGAAAACTACCTGCGTAGCCGATACTGCGTTAAAAGTGGCCTCGAAGTGCTCATTTACTGCAGTAAACTCCGCCTTCTCGGCCACTTTTGCCTTGTCTCGGCGTCCTCGCCTACGTTTTCAACAGCCTGCTGAGCCAACCTGAATGAACGATGCGATCAGCTTCCGCCCGATGACCGAGGCGGATCTCGATGAAGTGCTGAAGATCGAATTCGCCGCCTTCAGCCATCCCTGGACCCGCGGGATTTTCAGCGACAGCCTGAAAACCTATCACTGTTGGCTGATGTTCGAGGGCGAGCAGCAGGTCGGTCATGGCGTGATCCAGGTAATTCTCGACGAAGCCCACCTGTTGAATATCACCGTAAAAGCCCAAAGCCAGGGCCGCGGCCTCGGCTTGAAACTGCTCGAGCATTTGATGCAGCAGGCCCATAGCCTCGGCGCCAAAGACTGCTTCCTCGAAGTGCGGGCGAGCAATCAAGGGGCTTATCGCC
>CAMPJN010000261.1 GCA_946886875.1 uncultured Pseudomonas sp. | reverse complement strand
TGTCGCTGTGGCTGGGCCCCTGGATGATCCGTACTCTGCAGATCCGTCAGATCGGTCAGTCGGTGCGCAACGACGGCCCGCAATCGCATTTGTCGAAAAAGGGCACGCCGACCATGGGCGGCGCGCTGATCCTTTCCGCCATCGCCATCAGCACCCTGCTATGGGCCGACCTGAGCAACCGCTATGTGTGGGTGGTGCTGGCGGTGACCCTGTTGTTCGGCGCCATCGGTTGGGTCGACGACTACCGCAAGGTGATCGAGAAGAACTCCAAGGGCCTGCCGAGTCGCTGGAAGTATTTCTGGCAGTCGGTGTTCGGCATGGGCGCGGCGGTCTTCCTTTATATGACCGCGCAGAGCCCGGCGGAAACCGCGCTGATCCTGCCGCTGCTGAAAGACGTGAGCATTCCCCTGGGCATCGGCTTCGTGGTGCTGACCTACTTCGTCATCGTCGGTTCGAGCAACGCGGTGAACCTGACCGACGGCCTCGACGGCCTGGCGATTCTGCCAACCGTGATGGTCGGCGGCGCGCTGGGGATCTTCTGTTATCTGTCGGGCAACGTGAAGTTCGCCGAGTACCTGTTTATTCCCTATCTGCCGGGGGCGGGCGAGCTGATCGTATTCTGCGCCGCGCTGGTCGGTGCCGGCCTGGGTTTTCTCTGGTTCAACACCTACCCGGCGCAAGTCTTTATGGGCGACGTCGGTGCGCTGGCGCTGGGCGCGGCCCTGGGCACCATCGCGGTGATCGTCCGCCAGGAAGTGGTGCTGTTCATCATGGGCGGGGTGTTCGTGATGGAAACCCTGTCGGTGATCATCCAGGTCGCTTCGTTCAAATTGACCGGCAAACGGGTATTCCGCATGGCGCCGATTCACCACCATTTCGAATTAAAAGGCTGGCCCGAACCGCGCGTGATTGTGCGCTTCTGGATCATCACCGTGATTCTGGTGCTGATCGGCCTTGCCACCTTGAAACTGCGTTGAGGAACACATGAGTCTGATCGCTTCTGACCACTTCCGCATCGTTGTCGGCCTCGGCAAGAGCGGCATGTCCCTGGTGCGCTTCCTCGCGCGCCAGGGCTTGCCCTTCGCCGTGGTCGACACCCGTGCCAACCCGCCGGAGCTCGCCACCTTGCGCGAACAGTTCCCGCAGGTGGAAGTGCGTTGCGGCGAACTGGACGTGGAGTTCCTCTGCCGCGCCAACGAGCTGTTGATCAGTCCCGGTCTGGCCATCGCCACCCCGGCGCTGCAGGCGGCTGCCGCGCGCGGCGTCAAGCTGTCCGGCGATATCGATCTGTTCGCCCGCTACGCCAAGGCGCCGATAGTCGCCATCACCGGTTCCAACGCCAAGAGCACCGTGACCACCCTGGTCGGTGAGATGGCGGCCGCGGCGGGCAAGAGGGTCGCGGTCGGCGGCAACCTCGGCACCCCGGCGCTGGATCTGCTCAGCGACGAGGTCGAGCTGTATGTGCTGGAACTGTCGAGCTTCCAATTGGAAACCACCGACCAGCTGAATGCCGAAGTGGCGACCTGCCTGAATATCAGCGAAGACCATATGGATCGCTACGCCGACCTGCCGGCCTATCACCTGGCCAAGCACCGCATCTTCCGCGGCGCCCGTCAGGTGGTGGTGAATCGCGACGACGCGCTGTCGCGGCCGTTGGTGGCCGACGACCTGCCGTGCTGGTATTTCGGCCTGGGCAAGCCGGATTTCAAGCGTTTCGGTCTGATCGAAGAGAACGGCGAAAAATGCCTGGGTTACCAGTTCGCCGCGCTGCTGCCGACCGCTGAGTTGAAGATACGTGGCGCGCACAACCAGTCCAACGCCCTGGCGGCCTTGGCCCTGGGCCATGCCGTGGGCCTGCCGTTCGAGCCGATGTTGGAAACCCTCAAGCAGTTCGCTGGCTTGCCGCACCGCTGCCAGTGGGTTGGCGAACGCCAGGGTGTCGCCTATTACGACGACTCCAAAGCCACCAATGTCGGCGCAGCCCTGGCGGCGATCGAGGGGCTGGGTGCGGATATCCAGGGCAAGCTGGTATTGATCGCCGGCGGCGATGGCAAGGGCGCCGATTTCTCCGCACTGCGCGGCCCGGTGGCCAAGTTCTGCCGCGCGGTGATTCTGCTTGGCCGCGATGCCGAACGTCTGGCCGAGGCCTTGGGCGATGGCGCGCCACTGATCCGGGTGAAAACCCTGGATGAAGCCGTGCAGCGCGCCGCCGAGCTGGCCCAAGCCGGCGATGCGGTATTGCTTTCGCCGGCCTGTGCCAGCCTGGATATGTTCAAGAATTTCGAAGAGCGCGGCCGTCTGTTCGCCCAAGCAGTGGAGGGCCTCGCGCAATGATTGCCCTGCTGCGTCCTTTCCCGTCCCCGCTGTTCAGCCGCCGTGGTCTGGATATGGATTTCCCGCTGCTCGCCGGCTGCCTGGCGTTGCTCGGTCTGGGTTTGGTGATGATCGCTTCGGCGTCGTCGGAAGTGGCTGCGGTCAATTCCGGCAACCCGCTGTACCACATGACCCGTCATCTGATTTACCTGCTGATCGGCCTGGGCGCCGCCGGCGTGGTCTTGCTGATTCCGATTGCCACCTGGCAGCGCTTCGGCGGCGCCTTGCTGCTCGCCGCATTCGCCTTGCTGATATTGGTGCTGATACCGGGCATCGGCCGCGAAGTGAACGGCTCGTCGCGCTGGATCGGCTTCGGCGCCTTCAACGTGCAGCCCTCGGAAATCGCCAAGCTGTTCGTCGTGGTTTACCTGGCCGGCTATCTGGTGCGCCGTCAGGAAGAGGTGCGCGAGAGCTGGGCCGGCTTCTTCAAGCCATTCGTGGTGCTGTTGCCGATGGCCGGCTTGCTGCTGCTGGAACCGGACTTCGGCGCCACCGTGGTGATGATGGGCGCGGCGGCGGCCATGTTGTTTCTCGGCGGCGTCGGCTTGTTGCGCTTCGGTTTGATGGTCGCCCTGGCCGTCGGTGCGGTATTCGTTCTGGTGCAAACTCAGGAATACCGCCTGCAACGCCTGATTACCTTTACCGATCCCTGGGCCGACCAGTTCGGCTCCGGCTACCAATTGACCCAGGCGTTGATCGCCTTCGGTCGTGGTGAATGGTTCGGCGTCGGCCTGGGCAACAGCATCCAGAAACAGTTCTACCTGCCGGAAGCCCATACCGACTTCGTTTTCGCCGTGCTCGCCGAAGAGCTGGGCTTGGTCGGCGCCTTGCTCACGGTGGCGCTGTTCGTCTTCGTCAGTGTGCGGGCTCTGTATATCGGCCTTTGGGCCGAGCAGGCCAAGCAGTTCTTCGCAGCCTATGTCGCCTACGGCCTGGCGTTCCTGTGGATCGGCCAGTTCCTGATCAACATTGGGGTGAACGTCGGCCTGCTGCCGACCAAGGGCCTGACCCTGCCATTTCTCAGCTATGGCGGCAGCTCGCTGGTGATCTGCTGCGTCAGCCTGGCGTTGCTGCTGCGCATCGAATGGGAGCGTCGCACCCAGTTGGGCAGCGAAGACGTGGATTTCCAAGAGTCCGATTTTTTCCAAGCCGACACCGGCAACGCCAAGGAGGCCCAGCATGCGCGGTAATGTGCTGATCATGGCCGGCGGCACCGGCGGGCATGTGTTCCCGGCGCTGGCCTGCGCCCGCGAATTCAAGGCACGTGGTTACAGCGTGCATTGGTTGGGCACGCCGCGTGGCATCGAGAACGAACTGGTGCCGGCCGCCGGCTTGCCGCTACACCTGATCCAGGTCAGCGGCCTGCGCGGCAAAGGCAAGCTGTCGCTGCTGAAAGCGCCGTTCCAGCTGATCAAGGCACTGCTGCAGGCGCGCAAGGTCATGCGCGAACTGCAACCGGTCTGCGTGTTGGGCATGGGCGGTTATGTCACCGGCCCAGGCGGCCTGGCCGCGCGAATGAATGGAGCGCCCTTGATCATCCACGAGCAAAACGCCGTGGCCGGTACCGCCAACCGCAGCCTTGCGCCGTTCGCCAGCCGGGTCTGCGAAGCCTTCCCGGATACCTTCGGCGCCAGCGACAAGCGCCGCACCACCGGCAACCCGGTGCGCGAAGAACTGTTTCTGGAAACCCCGCGCGATGCCCTGGGTCAGCGCCGCGCGCGCTTGCTGATTCTCGGCGGCAGCCTAGGCGCCGAACCTTTGAACAAGTTGCTGCCAGAGGCTCTGGCCCTGGTTGCTGGCGAGTTGCGCCCCGAGGTGTTCCACCAGGCCGGCAAGCAGCATGACGGGGTGACCACTGAACGCTACGCCGCCGCTGGCGTCGAAGCGCAGGTCGCACCCTTTATCAAGGACATGGCCCGCGCCTACGCCTGGGCCGATCTGGTGGTGTGTCGCGCTGGCGCGCTGACCGTCAGCGAGTTGGCCGCCGCTGGTCTGCCGTCGTTTCTGCTGCCACTGCCGCACGCGATCGACGATCACCAAACATATAACGCCGGCTATCTGGCCCGGGAGGGCGCCGCCGTTCTCCTGCCGCAACGTTCCACTGACGCCGCCACGCTGGCCGCGCAGCTGACCGAGGTTTTGATGCATCCCGAACGACTCAACAGCATGGCTGGCACCGCGCGTCGCCTGGCCAAGCCCGATGCAACCCGCACCGTTGTCGATATTTGCCTGGAGGTGGCCCGTGGTTGAGAGCAAGAAAGCCTATCCGCAGCCGGAAATGCGCCGTATTCGCCGCATCCATTTCGTCGGTATCGGTGGCGCCGGTATGTGCGGTATTGCCGAAGTGCTGCTCAACCTCGGCTATCAAGTCTCCGGCTCCGATCTCAAGGGTTCGGCGGTCACCGAGCGTTTGGAGAAGTTCGGCGCGCGGATCTTTATCGGCCACCACGCCGAGAACGCCGAGCAGGCCGACGTACTGGTGGTATCCAGCGCCATCAACACCGCCAACCCGGAAGTTGCCACCGCTCTGGAGCGGCGTATCCCGGTGGTGCCGCGGGCGGAAATGCTCGCCGAGCTGATGCGTTATCGGCATGGTGTGGCGGTCGCCGGCACCCATGGCAAAACCACCACCACCAGTTTGCTGGCTTCGGTGTTCGCCGCTGGCGGCCTGGACCCGACATTCGTTATCGGTGGCCGCTTGAACGCCGCTGGCACCAACGCCCAGCTCGGCACCAGCCGCTACCTGATCGCCGAAGCCGACGAAAGCGATGCCAGCTTCCTGCATCTGCAGCCGATGGTCGCGGTGGTCACTAATATCGACATGGACCACATGAGCACCTATGGCGGTGACTTCAGCAAGCTGAAGAAGACCTTTATCGAGTTTCTGCACAACTTGCCGTTCTACGGGCTGGCGGTTATGTGCGTGGACGATCCGATCGTGCGCGAGATTCTGCCCCAGGTTGCCCGCCCAACCTTGACTTACGGCTTCGACGAAGGCGCCGATGTGCGCGCGATCAATGTGCGCCAGCAGGGTATGCAGACCTTTTTCACTGTGCTGCGTAATGGTCGCGAGCCGCTCGATGTGTCGGTGAACATGCCGGGCAATCACAACGTGCTCAACGCCCTGGCGACCATCGCCATCGCCAGTGACGAAGGCATCAGCGACGAAGCCATCGTTCAGGGCCTGTCGGGCTTTCAGGGTGTCGGCCGGCGTTTCCAGGTCTACGGCGAGCTGCCGGTCGATGGCGGCAGCGTGATGCTGGTCGACGACTACGGTCACCACCCGCGCGAAGTCGCCG
>CAMPJN010000260.1 GCA_946886875.1 uncultured Pseudomonas sp. | reverse complement strand
ACGCCAACTTCAACGGTAGCGACAGCTTTACCTACACCGTCACCGATGCCGCTTCTGGCGAGTCGAGCACCCAGACCGTCAATCTCACGATCAACCCGCTCGCCCCGCTCAACAATGCCCCGGCCGCCAACGGCACCATCGCCGACCAGAACGACAACGATGCCGACAGCGTCAACCTGAACGTCAGCGGTTTCTTCAGCGATGTCGACGGCGACACCCTGACCTACAGTGCCAGCGGTCTGCCGACCGGCCTGAGCATCGACCCGGCCACCGGCATCATCAGCGGCACCCTCGACAACTCCGTCAGCCAGGGCGGCAGCAGCGGTGCCTACAGCATCACCGTGACCGCCACCGACCCGGACGGCGCCAGCGTTGACCAGTCTTTCACCTGGAACCTGGCCAACCCGGCACCCATCGCCAGCGCCGACACCGACAGCGCGGATGAAGACACCGCCGTCATCGGCAATGTCCTCGCCAACGACAACGACCCGGACGGCGACGATCTCAGCGTCACCCAGTTCGTTGTCGCCGGTGATCCAACCACCTACGCCGCCGGCCAGAATGCCAGCGTGGAAGGCGGCACCCTGCAGCTCAACGGCAACGGCAGCTACAGCTTCACCCCGGCGGCCAACTGGAACGGCACCCTGCCGACAGTCACCTACACCCTCAGCGACGGCGAAGGCGGCAGCGACAGCGCCACCCTGATCATCACCGTCAACCCGCTCAACAATGCACCAATCGCCAACGGCACCATCGCCGACCAGAACGACAACGATGCCGACAGCGTCAACCTGAACGTCAGCGGTTTCTTCAGCGATGTCGACGGCGACACCCTGACCTACAGTGCCAGCGGTCTGCCGACCGGCCTGAGCATCGACCCGGCCACCGGCATCATCAGCGGCACCCTCGACAACTCCGTCAGCCAGGGCGGCAGCAGCGGTGCCTACAGCATCACCGTGACCGCCACCGACCCGGACGGCGCCAGCGTTGACCAGTCTTTCACCTGGAACCTGGCCAACCCGGCACCCATCGCCAGCGCCGACACCGACAGCGCGGATGAAGACACCGCCGTCATCGGCAATGTCCTCGCCAACGACAACGACCCGGACGGCGACGATCTCAGCGTCACCCAGTTCGTTGTCGCCGGTGATCCAACCACCTACGCCGCCGGCCAGAATGCCAGCGTGGAAGGCGGCACCCTGCAGCTCAACGGCAACGGCAGCTACAGCTTCACCCCGGCGGCCAACTGGAACGGCACCCTGCCGACAGTCACCTACACCCTCAGCGACGGCGAAGGCGGCAGCGACAGCGCCACCCTGATCATCACTGTCAACCCGGTTAACGATGCCCCAAGCATCAACGCCCCCGATTCTATCGCCGCTGTTGAAGACATCAGCACTGCGCTGACAGGCATCAGCTTCTCCGATATGGATGCTGGCACTGGCAACGTCGTGGCCACTCTAGATGTGGCCAGTGGCACGCTGTCGGCCAGTAGCGGCGCAGGCGTGGTGGTGAGCGGCTCTGGCAGCACTCTGTCCCTCACCGGCAGCGTCGCCGATATCAATGCATTTATCGCTGCCGCAGAGGTGAGCTACACCGGCGCGCAGGATGCCAGCGGCGATGTCGACCTGACGCTGAGCCTGGACGACAACGGCAACACAGGTAGCGGCGGCGCGCAAATTGCCTCTACCACTAGCGTTATCCAGATCGCGCCAGTCGCCGATGCACCGATAGTCAATCTAACGCTGGGCGCCGTTGTGGAAACCACCACAACCATCGACAGCAGCAATGCACAAAGCACCGATCAGGGCTTTACCATCAGCGCGTTCAGTGTCAACGGCAATCCTGGCTCGATTTCGCTGAATAACAGCCCGCTGGGTTTCGGGGTTGCCGGCGGTGCTTCCGGCAACAACGTCGAGCTCGGTCAGAATGGCGCGGGTACTGAGCGACTCAGCGTGGTGTTCGACACAGCGATCGCCAGTGCCACTGTGCGCTTTGCCTGGTTGAGCACAGTCGAAAGAGCGGAGTACAGGCTTTTTGACAGTGATGGACTGCAAATTGGTGGCGCCACTGTCAGCGGGATTACTGACCTGATCGACCCCGCCATTACATTAACGGGTACAGATGACGCGCTGATCAGCCGCATCGAGTTCACCGCGGCGGCCGGGGTTGGCAACGATTACCTGATCAACTCCATCAGCTATGTGACCAGCTCAAGCTACCCACTGACCATCAGCGTAACGCCGACAGATATCGACAACTCCGAATCGATCAGCGCAGTCGCCGTTGCCATTCCTAGCGGCGCCACCTTGTCGACTGGCACTTTTGACCCCGTCGAAGGAACCTGGTCGCTGCCGCTGGTCAGCGATGGCAGCTATGTAGTGGCCGTGGATCCGGCAACCCAGGCAGTGACGATCAGCGGCCTGGAGATGACCATCCCCGGCAGCGTAAGTGGAACGCCAAATCTGATAACCACTGCCACCGTTGTAGATGGTAGCGATTCGGTTAACGCCATATTTGGATCCGTTGGCAACGACCTGATTAATGGCAGCCCGGATGACGACATCCTCAGCGGCGGACTGGGCAACGACAGTCTGAACGGCGGCGCAGACGGCGACACCTTCCTTTGGCGCGCCGGCGACACCGGCAATGATGTCATCGGCGACTTCAACGCCGCCGAAGGCGATCGCATCGATTTGAGCGACCTGCTGCAGGGTGAGAACCAGAGCAATATCCTCGACTACTTGCGCGTCGACCTTGCGACCTCAACACTCGAGATCAGCAGCACAGGAAACCTCGATAGCGCATCCCCCGACGTTACCATCACCCTGGAAAACGGCGGCGCACCTGTCGACCTGTCGAGCTACGGCGCCACTTCCTCGGCAATCGTCAACTCCCTGATCGCCGGTGCCGATCCGCTGGTCAAGGTCGACCACACCTGATGCATGGAACCCCGCTACCATGAACAGGTGGCGGGGCTTTCATCCAGGGCAGCGAACAATTGAGGAGCGGTCGATGTTGTATGTGAAGCGTGACGCCTGGGGCAATCTGCAACGGGTCGAGGCCGCGGCCTTCGAGGGTATGGACGGTGAGTTGCCGGCCGATAGCCAGGAGGCCCAGGCCTGGTATGCCAACCAGACGGCGGAAAGCAGCCTGCTGCAACTCAAGCAGAGCGACCTGGATATGATCCGGGTGCTGGAAGACCTGATTACCGTATTGATCCGCAAAGGCGTGGTACGCATCACCGATTTGCCGGAAGCGGCACAGAGCAAGCTGGTCGGCCGTAGCAAGGCGCGCGAC
The DNA here is from genome assembly GCA_946886875.1 of uncultured Pseudomonas sp. The sequence goes on along the minus strand of CAMPJN010000260.1, from coordinate 2,394 downwards.
GCCTTGGGCAGCTTGCACCGGTTGATCAATGACGACGAGTCGGAGCTGATCTGAGTCCCGTAGCCCGGATAAAATCCGGGAATATATGTCGTCAGGTCCATCGCTCCCCCGGATTACGCTGGAGCCAATCCGGGCCGCTGGCTTGCGAGCAATCCCTGGACGGAATCACCTCACCGCCAAGGCCCCGGCTCACCGAACAGCCGGCCCTGCACACCTTCGATACCCATCGCACGCAACACCTGCCACTCCCCTTCAGTCTCCACCCGCTCGGCGATCAGCGGCAGGTCGATGCTGTTGGCCGCGCGTTGCAGGGCTTCGATAAACAGGCGCTTGTCGTTTTCCTGATCGATGGCGCGGATATAACTGCCATCCACCTTGAGGTAGGCCAGGCCGAGTTTGGCCAGGTTGCCGATCATGCTGAAACGCCCGCCGAAATGCTGCAGGCCCAACCCGAAGCCCAGGGCGCGCAGGCGTTGGGTCAGGGTTTCCAGGGCATGCGACTCGGGGAGCTGATCTTCATCCAACTCCAAAGTCAGGCGCGGTCCCAGGTCGACATGCTGCTGCAATAGCCCATACAGCCGCGCCAGCGCTTGCGGATCGCTGACCGTCGCGCCGGACAGGCTCAGGGCGATCGATTGGCCATGGCTGCGCATCTGTTGCAGCACCTGGCCGAGCATCGCCAGGTCGAGACGCGCCATCCAACCGAAACGCTCCAACCACGGCAGGAAGCGCCCAGCGGCGATCAAACCGCCGTGCTCGTCGAGCAGCCGCGCCAACACTTTGTGATGCAATACCCGCCCCGGCTCACCCGCAGCCACCACCGGCTGGAAGAACAGCTGCAAGCGCCCCTGTTCGAGCGCCTGGTCCAATAGGCGATACCAGTTCTGCCGCTCGTCAACGGCCGGCGCATGCACGGCTGGGGTGCTGAATGCCCAGCTCGCTTGTGTCTGGCTGGCGGCCTGGGCCAGGGCGGCATCCAGGGCGCGAAACAGATCCTCTGCGTCATCGCCCGGGGCGAAGGCGGCCAGACCGATATGCGCCACCGGCAGGCAATCGCTGGCCCCGGTCTGCTGCAAGCTGAGCAAGGAACGGTCGAGCTGTTCGGCCAGGCTTTCAGCTTCACTGCGCTCGAGACCAGCAGCGAGAATGGCGAATTCGCCGCCGCGATTACGCGCCAGCAGGTAGCGCCCGTTGCTGAGCTGCTGCAACTGTTCGGCAATCGCCTTGAGCAGCTCGTCGGTAGCTTGGCCACCGAGCCGCTGGTTGAGTCCGGCCAGGTCGTTGACCCGCAACAACAGCAGATAACCGTTGCAGGCGTGCTCGTCGACGCTCAGCCGGGCATGCAGTTGCAGGTCGAAATAACGACGATTGGCCAGCCCGGTCAGGTTGTCCTGATAGGCTTCGGCGCGGAGCAGTTCACTGCGTGCGGCTTCTTCGGCGAACAGCGCCTTGAGCTTACCGACCATCTGGTTCATGGCACTGACCACCCGACGAAATTCCGGGGTTTTCGGCAAGTCCGCCAGGCTGAGAAATTCACGCCGGGCAATGGCGTTGGACTGCTCGACCATATAGTCCAGCGGGCGCAACTGGCGCTTGAGCAACAGCACGCCGAGCAATACGCAAAATATTCCGCTCAAGGTCAACCAGAGCAGATTGCCCAGCGCGCTCTGCCATAACTTGCCGACCGCGAACAGCGGATGGCTGACCACTTGCACCTGCGCCGCCTGGCGCCAACCATCGCTGACGATGGCATCGCCACGGGCCGGTTCCAGGCCGACCAACTGGGCAAACCATTGCGGCGCATCGCCCTTGACCGGCACGCCGATGCGCTCGACCAGCAACTCGCCGCTGGCCGGGTCGACCACCCGGATGCTCTCGAAATAACCACTGTCGAAAATCGAGCTGACCATCAGCTCGACCATCGCCGTATCTTTGATATGCGGGCTCAGCGACAACCCCAGCGCGGTCGCCGCATCCTGAGCGTGGGCGCGCAACTGGTTGACCTGTTGCTCGCGGGAACTCTCCACGCTGACCAGAAAGCTGCCGGCGAAATTCACCAGCATCAGCACGCAGATGGCGATAAACAACTGCTTGAACAATGACATCAATGGCTCCTTCGCAGCGCGCTCAAGGGAAACCCTCGGCGCGCATTTTTCCCAGCAGATCCTGCCAACGCGATAAGCGTTTGCTGTCGCCAACCTGCTTGCCACCACCCGCACCGGGCAACCACAGGCCCTCGGCATTGAACGCATAGACCGGTAGCAGATCGCTGCGTTGGCTGGCCGGCTCGATGGCGTCGATCAGGTTATCCAATACCAACGGCATGGCCTCGGGATGGGCGTAATAGGTCAACACCATATGCGCCTGGTTCAAGCGCAGGGCCTTGACGTAAGT
>CAMPJN010000259.1 GCA_946886875.1 uncultured Pseudomonas sp. | reverse complement strand
TTCCTCGCCTGTTTTTGCCTTGTCTTGCCTGCCTCGCCTACGTTTTTCAACGGCCGGTTAGAGCGCATTTTCTAATCGTTATCGGCATACTTCGCGCTTCTTGGCCCAGCTCGCGGCCAGCTTGCACAAATCAGAAAACTCGGGTAACCAGGGGCTATGAAAAAGCTTTCTGCGTCGGGCCTTTCCGATGTATTGATAATCGCGGATGGTTCCGCCCCTGTTAAACCCGGTCAGTACTTGGCCCTGTGGCCCTGTGTCGCGCACAGCCGTACGCCGGTATCCGTCTCAGGACAATGGAGCGTTTGTAGATGACCGATAAAAGCAACGATGATTTAAAGTCACAGGCATCAGAGAACACCCTCGGCGTAAACCCGGTTATTGGTATTCGCGGTAAAGATATTCTTGCTGCAGCCCGCCTGGTGCTCAGGCAGGCGATCAAGCAACCCTTCCATAGCGCCAAGCATGCCGCCCATTTCGGCATCGAATTGAAAAACGTTCTGCTCGGTCAGTCAGAACTGCAACCCGAGCCCGGTGACCGTCGTTTCGCCGATCCGGCTTGGAGTCAGAACCCACTCTACAAACGCTACTTGCAAACCTACCTGTCCTGGCGCAAGGAATTGCACGACTGGATCGAGCACAGCAACCTGTCGGAACAGGATGCCAGCCGTGGTCACTTCGTCGTGAATTTGATGACCGACGCCATGTCCCCGAGCAATACTCTGGCTAACCCGGCCGCGGTAAAACGCTTTTTCGAAACAGGCGGCAAGAGCTTGCTCGACGGTCTCTCCCACCTGGCCAAGGACATCGTGCATAACGGCGGCATGCCGAGCCAGGTGAACATGTCGGTATTCGAGGTCGGCAAGACCCTGGCCACCACCGACGGCGCGGTTATTTTCCGCAATGAGGTACTGGAACTGATCCAGTACAAGCCGACCACCGAAACAGTCCTCGAGCGCCCATTGCTGGTAGTACCGCCACAAATCAACAAATTCTATGTATTCGACCTGTCACCGGAAAAAAGCGTGGCACGCTTTCTTCTGCGTAACGGTATACAGACCTTCGTCGTCAGCTGGCGCAACCCGACCAAGGCGCAGCGCGAATGGGGCTTTTCAACCTATATCGCCGCCCTCAAGGAAGCCATCGAAGTGGTCTGTTCGGTGACCGGCAGCCCGGATGTCAACATGCTCGGCGCCTGCTCCGGCGGCCTGACCACCGCCTCGTTGCTCGGCCACTATGCGGCCCTCGGTGAACAGAAAGTGCATGCCCTGACCTTGCTGGTCAGCGTGCTGGATAACCGGGTTGAAACCGATGTTGCCCTGTTCGTCACCGAAAAGAGCCTGGAAGCAGCCAAGCGCCGCTCCTACCAACAAGGCGTACTGGAAGGCAGCGACATGGCCAAGGTATTCGCCTGGATGCGCCCGAACGACTTGATCTGGAACTACTGGGTCAACAATTACTTGCTCGGCAACGAGCCGCCGGTATTCGACATCCTGCACTGGAACAACGACACCACACGCCTGCCAGCGGCACTGCATGGCGAGTTCATCGAGATGTTCCAGTCCAACCCGCTGATCCGCGCCGGCGCCCTGGAAGTCTGTGGCACCCCGATCGACCTGAAGAAGGTGACCTGCGACCTCTACTGCGTGGCCGGCACCACCGACCACATCACCCCATGGGTGTCGTGCTACAAGTCGGCGGCTCTGTTCGGCGGCAAATGCGAATTCGTCCTGTCCAACAGCGGCCACATCCAAAGCATTCTCAACCCGCCAGGCAACCCCAAGGCGCGTTATATGACCAACACCGAGATGCCCGAAAGCCACAAGGCCTGGCAGGAAAGCGCGACCAAACACGCCGACTCCTGGTGGCTGCATTGGCAAAAATGGCTGGCCGAGCGCTCTGGCGAAAGCAAAAAGGCGCCCGCCAAGCTGGGCAATAAAAACTACCCGGCCGGCGCTGCCGCACCGGGCACTTACGTTCACGAGCGCTAATCGGCTGAGCAATGCGCAATATCCGCCGGCGGCACCTGGAAGTGCCGCTTGCCAGCGCGGCCGGGAAGGTCTAACCAGCATTTCAATACTTAGGGCTTCTGCGCATGTCGTTACCTTTCGTCTTTCGTACCATCGAGCTGGGTGGTCAAACCATCCGCACCGCGGTTCGCCCCGGTAGCAGCAAGATGGCACCGTTACTCATTTTCAACGGCATCGGCGCCAACCTTGAGCTGGTAATGCCCTTCGTCAAGGCGCTCGATTCCGACCTGGAAGTGATCGCCTTCGACGTACCGGGCGTCGGCGGTTCCTCTACCCCCAACACGCCGTTCCGTTTCCCGGGGCTGGCCAAACTTGCCGCGCGCATGCTCGACTACCTGGACTACGGCCGGGTCAACGTGATCGGCGTGTCCTGGGGCGGCGCCCTCGCCCAACAGTTCGCCCACGATTACCCGGAACGCTGCAAGAAACTGGTGCTTGCTGCCACTTCGGCCGGCGCGGTGATGGTCCCAGGCAAACCCAGGGTGCTGTGGTGCATGGCCAGTCCGCGACGCTATGTACAGCCCTCTTATGGCGTGCTGATCGCTCCCGAAATCTATGGCGGCGCCTTTCGTCGCGACCCGAGCCTGGCCATGGCGCACGCCAGTAAAGTGCGCTCCGGCGGCAAGATGGGCTATTACTGGCAGCTGTTCGCCGGCCTCGGCTGGACCAGCATCCATTGGCTGCACAAGATCCGCCAACCGACCCTGGTCCTGGCGGGCGATGACGACCCGCTGATTCCCTTGATAAATATGCGCTTGCTGGCTTGGCGCATTCCCAACTCGGAACTTCATGTAATCGATGACGGTCACTTATTCCTGGTTACCCGCGCCGAAGCAGTGGCGCCAATCATCATGAAATTTCTCGCCGAGGAGCGCCAACGCGCGGTAATGCACCCGCAGCCCTCGCGCACCACCGAAAGGTCCTAGCAGCCGTTGAAAACGTAGGCGACGACTGCATGGATGCAGGAGGTAGAGCAAAGCAGGAAGCCCGAGCCAGGCAGGCAAGACAAGGAAAACGACCGCAACGAAGCGTAGCGGAGTAACAGCCGCAGACTGGCCCGCAGGATGAGCAAAGCTAGTCAAAAGCGGAGCTTCCCTGCTGTAAATGAGTATTTTGAGACGCCGAGCCCCGGGCCGCTTTAACGCAGTATTGCCAATGCAGGTAGTTTTCAATGGCCTGCTAGGCGCGCCCGCATCGTCATGGTGCGCAGCCGATACGTTTGATCGAATCCAGGGCCGCAGCGCCGCCTATATCCGGCTCGCGTGCACCCGCAGCGCAGCAGTTGCGCGCCCTGGTATAAGCTTTGCTGCTTAAGTTGTACCCCTTGAAGTCTCACGGCTTGACGACGGAGTGTTGCCCTATGCGAGACAAGTCACCCAGCGGTTCTTCACCAACCCCAGCGCCAACCCCTGCCAGCTTTATGAATGCGCAGAACGCAGTGATTGGTCTGAGCAGTCGCGATCTGCTTTCCACTGTCCGCAGCCTGTTTCTGCAAGGGCTAAAGCATCCGTTTCACAGCGCCCGTCACGCGCTGGCGCTGGGCGGTCAGCTGGGCCGCGTCCTGATCGGCGACACCCCGTACAAAGTCGATCCGCGAGACCAACGCTTCGCCGATCCGACCTGGCGTCTCAACCCTTTCTACCGACGCGGCCTGCAGGCCTATCTGGCCTGGAAGAAACAACTCGATCAGTGGATCGACGACAGCAACCTCGAACCCGACGAGCGGGCCCGCGCTCATTTCATCGCCGCGCTGCTCGGCGATGCCCTGGCGCCGTCCAATACCCTGCTCAATCCGCTGGCGCTCAAAGAGCTGTTCAACACCGGCGGCGCCAGCCTGTTCAAAGGGGTAAGCCATCTACTCGACGATGTGCTGCACAACGACTGCATGCCACGTCAAGTCAACAAACAGGCTTTCGAAGTCGGTCGCAACCTTGCCGCAACCCCCGGCGCCGTGGTGTTTCGCAATGAATTGCTGGAGCTGATCCAGTACAAGTCCATGAGCGAAAGACAGTACGCCAAGCCCTTGCTGATCGTGCCGCCACAAATCAACAAGTTCTATATTTTCGACCTCTCCAGCAACAAGAGCTTTGTTCAGTACACCTTGAAGAACAACCTGCAGACCTTCGTCGTCAGCTGGCGCAACCCCAACACCCAGCACCGTGAGTGGGGACTCTCAAGCTACGTGCAAGCGCTTGAAGAAGCGCTGGAAGCCTGCCAGGCCATTACCGGCAGCAAGGCTGTCAATCTGCTCGGCGCCTGCGCCGGCGGCCTGACCATCGCCGCCCTGCAAGGCCATCTGCAAGCCAAGCGCCAGCTGCGCAAAGTTTCCAGTGCCACCTATATGGTCAGCCTGCTCGACAGCAAGATCGACAGCCCGTCGACGCTCTTCGCCGACGAACAAACCCTGGAGATGGCCAAACGTCGCTCTTACCAGCATGGCGTCCTGGACGGCCGTGACATGGCCAAGGTGTTCGCCTGGATGCGGCCCAACGACCTGATCTGGAATTACTGGATCAACAACTACCTGCTCGGCAAAGAACCACCGGCGTTCGACGTTCTTTACTGGAACAACGACAACACCCGCCTGCCCGCCGCGCTGCACGGCGAGTTGATCGACTTTTTCAAGCACAACCCGCTTACCCGAGCCGGTGGCCTGGAAGTCTGCGGCACGCCGATCGACTTGCTGAAAGTCACTGTCGACAATTTCAACGTGGCCGGCGTCAGGGACCACATCACCCCCTGGGACGCGGTTTACCGTTCGGCACTGCTGGTCGGCGGCAAACGCCGCTTCGTTCTCGCCAACAGCGGGCATATCCATAGCATTCTCAACCCGCCAGGCAGCCCGAAAGCCAGCTACTTCGAGAATGATAAATTCAGTGGCGACCCGCGTGCCTGGCTGCATGAGGCGCAAAAGCACGATGGCAGCTGGTGGCCACAGTGGCTCGAGTGGATTCAGGAGCATGCCGGCGAACTGCACGACAGCCAGTCGACCCTGGGCAATCGGCAATACCCGCCGATGGAGGCTGCGCCCGGCACTTACGTTCACGTACGCTAAGCGCAATGACGATCAGCCACATTCACCGCGGGGCATTTGCCGCCGCCTTCCCGTGAACAGAATAAGAAGACCGGATGAAAACCAGCGAGCGTATCCTCGAGTGCGCCAGAGTGCTGTTCAATCAGCAGGGCGAACCCAATGTCTCCACTCTGGAAATCGCCAATGAACTGGGTATCAGCCCAGGCAATCTGTACTACCACTACCATGGCAAGGAGCCGCTGATCCTGGGGCTATTCGAACGCTTCCAGGCCGAACTGGCGCCGCTGCTCGACCCACCCGACGACGTCAGTCTGGATGTCGAAGACTACTGGCTATTCCTGCATCTGATCGTCGAGCGCCTGGCCCACTACCGCTTCCTGTTCCAGGATCTGTCCAATCTCGCCGGCCGCCTGCCCAAGTTGGCACGTGGTATCCGCAACTGGCTCAATGCGCTGAAACGCACGCTGGCAGCGCTATTGGCGCGGCTCAAAGCGGAAGGCCATCTGCACAGCGATACGCAGTCGCTGGGGCAATTGGTCGAGCAGATCACCCTGACGCTACTGTTCTCCCTCGATTACCAACGCATCCTCGGCAACGAAGGCGAAAGCCGCCTGGTGGTCTATCAGGTGATGATGCTGGTCGCCCCACAC
>CAMPJN010000258.1 GCA_946886875.1 uncultured Pseudomonas sp. | reverse complement strand
GCTCCTAGGCTCCTGCAAACGGCCGGCTCCAGCTCGTCGGGGAGCAAGGACTATTCGCAGTTCGCCAACTCCGGGCAGGAAGACCGCTGGAAGCTCGATTCCAAGCCCGAAGCGCCACGCTCGCCGTATGAGCTGCGCGCCGGTTTCGTCGTGCCCGCCACGCTGATTTCAGGCATCAACTCCGATTTGCCCGGTCAGATCATGGCCCAGGTGAGCCAGGACGTGTTCGACACGCCCACCGGCAAATGGAAGCTGATTCCTCAAGGCTCGCGCCTTGTGGGTCGGTACTCCAGTGATGTGGCATACGGCCAATCCCGCGTGCTGATTGCCTGGCAACGCATCGTCTTCCCGGACGGCAAGGCAATGGATATTGGTTCGATGCCTGGTGCCGACAGCGCCGGTTATGCGGGCTTCAATGACCAGGTGAACAACCACTATTTCCGGCTGTTCGCATCGGCATTCCTCATGTCTGGCGTGACGGCGGGTATCACCATGAGCCAGAACCAGGACCAGCAGAACAACGGCAATCGGCAGACGGCCAGCGGCGCACTTAGCGAAGCGTTGGGCCAGCAGCTCGGCCTTGTCACCGCTCAGTTGATTTCCAAAAACATGAACATTGCCCCGACCCTCGAAATTCGTCCGGGCTACCGTTTTAACGTCATCGTCACCAAGGACATGACGTTTTCCAAGCCGTACCAGGCGTTCGACTACTAACCCAAAGGAGAAAGCGAAATGAAGATGCTCACTAAGAAAGTTTTAGCGGCTAAAGTCGTTTTGGTTTTTGCACTTACTGCCCCTGGCGTGATGACCCCGGCGCAGGCCGGCATCCCGGTTATCGACGGTGCGAACCTGACGCAAACCGTCATGTCGGCAGTGGAGAACGTTGCGCAGACGCTCAAGCAAATTGAGCAGTACCGCACCCAGCTCCAGCAGTACGAAAACATGATCCAGAACACGGTCGCACCGGCCGCGTATATCTGGGATCAGGCCACGTCCACGATGAACCAGCTTCGCGGGGCGATCGACACGTTGAACTACTACAAGAACCAGGCGGGCAGCCTCGACGGCTACCTGTCGAAGTTCCAGGACGTGTCCTATTACCGCTCGTCCCCATGCTTCAACATCGGTTGCACGAAGGCTGAATTCGACGCCATGAAACAGGCTTCCAACAAGCTGAATTCGGAAGCTCAGAAGAAGGCCAACGATGCGCTGTTCAAAGGCTTGGACAAGCAGCAGGACGCAATGGAATCCGATGCGCGCCAATTGCAACGCCTGCAATCTTCCGCGCAGGGAGCCACCGGCCAGATGCAGGCCATCGGCTTTGCAAACCAGCTCGCCAGCAACCAGGCAAACCAGCTCCTGCAGATTCGCGGCCTGTTGATCGCGCAACAGAACGCGGTCGCCACGCGCAACCAGGTGATTGCAGACAGAGAGGCGCAAGAGGCCGCTGCTGCCGAAAACTTGCGCAAGGGCGAGTACCGCGCTAGCCCTGCGCGCACTTGGTAAGGGCTGCTCGATGAAGACCAACAAGGTTCTTACCTTGGCCCTGGCCGCCCTCGTGGCGGCCTTGGTCGCCGGCTGCGGCGAAAAGCCTGCAGAACAACCGGCCAAGCAAGCCATGCCCGAAGTCAACGATGAGAACTGCAAGCCCGCGAGCGTTGCCAAGATCGAAGACAAGGGCGCGCAGCAAGCGTTTTCGTCGCTGTGCCTGCGCCGTGGTGGCGGTTTCAAACCCAGCGAAAAGAAAGAATGGTGAGGTTGTGACTATGAGAATGCCAGCCGTATTCAAGAACGCCGGCCTGCTGTTTGTTTTGCTGTGGCTGGCGTTCTTTTCCATTGAGGCGCAAGCGGCTATCGACAATGCCGGCGTCTTAGATAACGTCCTCAACCGCTATTCGGCCGCCGCCAGTGGTTGGGCCGGCTTCATCACGGCCCGGGCCACCTGGTTGTTTTGGACGCTCGCAGTGATTTCGATGGTGTGGACGTTTGGCTTCATGGCCTTGCGCAAGGCCGATATTGGCGAGTTCTATGCGGAGTTCATCCGCTTCACCATCTTCACCGGCTTCTTCTGGTGGCTGCTCACGAACGGGCCGAATTTCGCCACCGACATCATGAGTTCGCTGCGCACCATCGCAGGCAGTGCAAGCGGCACCGGCTCGACGCTGACGCCCTCCGGGATCGTTGATATTGGTTTCGACATTTTCTTTAAGGTGCTCGATCAGTCTTCGGTGTGGTCGCCTGTCGATAGCGCGGCCGGCATCCTCATCAGCGCGGCGATTCTCATCATCCTGGCGTTGATCGGCGTGAATATGTTGCTGCTCCTGGTGAGCGGCTGGATATTGGCCTATGCCGGCGTTTTCTTTCTCGGCTTCGGTGGATCGCGGTGGACTTCGGACATGGCGATCAACTACTACAAGACCGTCCTGAACATCGCCGCGCAGCTCTTCACGATGGTTCTGCTCGTCGGCATCGGCAAGTCGTTTGTCGATCAGTATTACAACGCCATGAGCGCCGGCATCAGCCTCAAGGAATTAGGCGTGATGATGATTGTCGCGGTCGTGCTGCTGGCGTTGGTAAACAAGCTGCCGTCGATGGTCGGCGGCCTGGCGATGGGTGGAGGCGCGCACGCCCTCGGCGGCGGCTTCGGTGCCGGCGCAGCGATGGGTGCGGCAGCAGTAGCGGGTGCGGCAATCGCCACGGGCGGCGCAGCGATTGCGGCCGGCGCGGCCAGCGCGGCCGGTGGCGCGCAAGCCCTCATGGCGGCCTACAGCAAAGCGTCTGCGGCATCCAGCGAGGGCGGCGGCGGTGGTGGCATGGGCGACACGATGGGCGGCGTCGCTATGGCCGCTGCAGGCCCTGGCGGCGGCAGCTCTGGCGGTGGCAGCGTCTTCGCGGGCATGGACACCGGCAGCAGCTCGGGCAGCGGCTCGGGCAGCGGCTCAAGTGGCTCCAGTGGCTCGGGCGGTGGCTTCGGTGGTGGTGCCTCCGAAGGCGGCAGCTCGGGCGGCAAGAGCAGCGCGCCGGCAGGCGAGGGCAAGGACTCGGGCGGTGGCGCGGCACCTGGAGCCGAAGGGAAGGCCGACGCAGGCGGCAAGTCCGCAGGTTCTGACGCCAAGGGAGGGGGGCAGGGCACTGGCCTGGCACCTGGCGAACAACGCTCCACCGGCAGCATGTTGGGCCGTGCGGCGGCCATTGCTGCGGGCACTGCGGGCAACCTGGCGCAAGGCTCCTGGGACGTGGCGAAAGCCAAGGCCGCGAGCATGCGCGAGTCGGCTCTTGATCGCATCAGCGAAACCACGGGCGGAAAGATCGCAGCCGCGATCAGGGCGCAGGACGCGGCAGCGCCGGCAGACCTGTCCACTCCCGCGCCGGCACCCAGCAGCGCCGCGCAGGCCTCGACGGCCGCCACGGCCTTCAACGACAACGAACTGTCTGCAGGCAAGGGCCAGGCAGAAACCCCCGTCGCGCCCGAAGTGGCCGACTTCATGAATCGCAATTCCAAAACCTCGTAACTGCAAAGGAGCATCAACCATGCAACGCAAAAACCTCATCGCCTCGGCCGCTCTTGCGGTGGCCGCCTTCGGTGCGATTCCAGCCACTGCCAGCGCGCAGGAAATCCTCACGGGCGATACCCGCCTGGCCTGCGAAGCGATCTTGTGCCTTGCCACTGGCACCCAGCCCAGCGAATGCACGCCTTCGCTGCGCCGCTATTTCAGCATTTCGTACCGCAAGCTGTCGGACACGATCCGGGGCCGCGTCAACTTCCTGAACCTGTGTCCCGTCGCCAATCAAACGCCGCAAATGTCGGCCCTGGTCAACGCGCAGGCCAACGGTGCCGGCCGGTGCGATGCCGCGTCCCTGAACGCCGTGCTGCGTTCGTGGACGGGTTCCGACGATGGCATGGTGTACGTCAGCAACCAGATGCCCAGCTACTGCACCGCCTACACGACGCACGCCTACACGGACTTCTCGGGCACGGTGCCGCGCTATGTGGGGATTCCTGAGCGGGGAGGGTATTGGGTCGAGGCGCGGGACTATGACCGCGCCCTGGCCGAATACAACGCCCGCATCAAGGCCGAAGACGAAGAGCGCCGCCGCGCCAGTTGGGGCGGCGGTGGCAACTAAGGGAGCCTGAACCATGTCTTTCATCGATCTCCCGCCCCAGCTTCAAGAGCGCGTCATCTGCTCGATTTCGGCCGCCGTCAAATACGAAGTGCCGGCGAACATCGTTCTTGCGGTCGCGGAGAAAGAAGGCGGCAAGCCGGGCCAGTGGGTGAAGAACACGAACGGCACGCATGACGTGGGCCCGATGCAGTTCAACACCCTGTACCTGGGCGACCTGGCGAAGTACGGCATTACGGCAAACGACGTGGCAGCGGCTGGCTGCTACTCGTTTGACCTGGCGGCCTGGCGGCTGCGGCAACACATCCGCAAGGACAAGGGCGACTTGTGGACGCGGGCGGCTAACTACCACTCGCGCACCCCCCAATTCAACGTGGTCTATCGCGCCGACCTGATGCGCAGGGCAGTCAAGTGGGCCGATTGGCTCGATGCGCGTTTCGTTACCCGCGACGTGACGAAGCCCGGCGCAACCCCTTCGACGCAGGTAGCCGTTCAAGCGGTCGCTCCGACCGCGCCAGTGGTATCGAAGCCGGCCCCTGCAGCGGTCCCGCAGGCAGCGCCTGCAGGGCCTTGGAGCACTGCCAGCTACGTGCCTCGAAAGCTCATCATCAACGGCCAGTGAGGCCGTTTTTTTAGCGGATAAAAACATGGACTTTCACGCCTTCATGAAGCGGTACACCCTCGGCCTTTTCGGTGTCATCAAGAGCTATTGCGATTGGGCCGAGTCGCAGGCCAAGAGCCAGGGCGATTTACTGCTGCTTGCCTGCGGACCGCTGCTCCTGCTCGGCCTGGTGCTCTGGTCGCTGCCGGCATGGATCGGCAAGACCATTGCGCTGATCCTGCTCGCGCCCGTGCTGTATCTCGCCTTCGTCGCCCTCCAGCACTACAGCCGGCGAGGTGGCCGCAAGTGAGGTTGCCGCGCCTGGTCGTCGCTGATGGATCGGTCGAAGCGTTGAAGTGGCTCGCGCTGCTGCTCATGACCGGCGATCACGTCAACAAGTACCTGTTCAATGGCACGGTGCCGCTGCTGTTCAACGCGGGTCGCCTGGCGCTGCCGATCTTCTGCTTTGTCCTGGCGTACAACCTGGCTCGGCCGGATACGCTGCAGCGCGGCGTCTATCGCCGCACCTTGAAGCGCCTGGCCCTCTTCGGCCTTGCCGCCACCCCTGCATTCCTCGCCTTGGGCGGCCTGTGGGCCGGCTGGTGGCCGCTGAACGTGATGTTCACGCTGCTGGCCGCAACGGCCGTGCTCTTCCTCATCGACCAGGGAGGCCGTCCGCGCCTGGTTGCCGCTGCCGCCGTGTTCCTCGTCGCCGGCAGCTCGGTCGAATACTGGTGGCCGGCGCTCTCGATCTGCCTGGCTGTCTGGTGGTACTGCAGGAAGCCATCGGTGCCGGCGCTCGCGCTGCTGCTGGCGTCCTGCGCCGCGCTGTGGTTCATCAACGGCAATTTTTGGGCGTTGGCGGCGCTCCCCGTGGTCGCCGCGGCTGCGCACGTCGATGTGCGCCTGCCCCGGCTGCGGTGGGCGTTTTACGCCTACTACCCCCTGCACCTGGTCGCGCTTTGGCTCATCCGAATCCCGATGAGCAAGGCCGGCTACCTCTTTTTCTGATTGGAGCGTGTTCATGTTCAAACCGTGCCTGCTGGCCCTCTCTGCTGCCTTCCTGGTGGCCGCGCAAAGCGCATC
>CAMPJN010000257.1 GCA_946886875.1 uncultured Pseudomonas sp. | reverse complement strand
GTGGTGCTGATCGGCGAAGCCAGCCACGGCACCCACGACTTCTACAGCACCCGCGCCGCGATCACCCGCCGCCTGATCGAGCAGCACGGCTTCAACATAGTCGCGGTCGAGGCCGACTGGCCGGACGCCGCGCAGCTCGACCGCTTCGCCCGCCAACGCAGCCCCTCGGCCTGGAGCCAACGCGCGTTTGCCCGCTTCCCAACCTGGATGTGGCGCAACACCGATGTCTCGCGCTTTATCCACTGGCTGCACCGCCACAACCAGTCCTTGAGCGAAACACAGCGCGTCGAGTTCCGCGGCCTCGACGTCTACAGCCTGCGCAACTCCATCGCCGAAGTACTGAGTTATCTCGATCAGCTCGACCCGCGACAAGCGCAACAGGCACGCCAGCGCTACGGCTGCCTGACGCCCTGGCAGGACGAGCCGACGCAATACGGCTACTACGTCGAGCACGGCAAACTTGGCTCCTGCGAAGACGCCGTCGTGGCCCAGCTGAACAGCCTGCTCGGCGAGCGTTTGAGCGCCTTCGCTCGCGACGACGAAGCTTTCTTCGACGCCGCGCAGAATGCCCGCGTGGTGCGCGCGGCGGAGCAGTATTACCGCGTCATGTATCGCGGCTCGACGGCTTCCTGGAACCTGCGCGACCGGCATATGTTCGACACCCTGCAGCGTCTGCTGAAACACCGTGGCCCGGCCGCCAAGGCGGTGGTCTGGGCGCACAATTCGCATATCGGCAACGCCAATGCCACGGCCATGGGCTGGCGCGGCGAATTCAATATCGGTCAGCTCTGCCGCGTCGCCTGGGAGCGCGACGCGGTGCTGATCGGCATGGGTACCGACCACGGCCAGGTCGCCGCCGCCGATGACTGGGACGGCGAGATGCGCATCAAGGACGTGCTCCCCGCGCGGCCCGACAGCTGGGAATATCAATTCCACCGCAGCGGCCTCGACGCCGCCCTGCTCGACTGGCGCGAGCCCTGCCGACAAGCGCTGCGCGATGCGCTATCGACTCCGTTGCTGGAGCGCGCCATCGGGGTGATCTACCGTCCGCAAACCGAACTGCAAAGCCATTACTTTCCAGCGGTGCTGGCCGAGCAATTCGACGCCTTTATCTGGCTCGACGAAACCCACCCGATCAAACCCCTGAGCGCCCCCGGCAGCGGCAGCCCGAGCCACGACGACGAAACCTACCCATTCGGCCTCTAGCAATGCGGACAATTACGAAAAAAAGGAATGATCAACCTAGGGGGTACTCGTAGGTTGGCGCTGAGCGCAGCGAAGCCCAACAGGGGAAGCCACACAGGGCGGGTGCAACCCGCCAGACGTCAATGCCACATCCGTCAATGCCACATCGCGGATTGACCGCCATGCTGCGCGGCGGCGGGTTGCACCCACCCTTGTATCTCGACTAACGCCTCCCAAAGAGACGATAGTCCCCGACTGATCATCGGGGGAGGGCCAGGAAGACGTACCCACCCTCAGGCCTCGAGCCTGTTTCGTAGATAGTGCTCCGGCCCTCCACACTCACTCGTAACGTTCGAACGGTATCTAGGGCCTACCCCAGGTAAGAGCTCGCATTCACAAGGTTGGACAGAGTGCAGTGATGATCGTCAGTAATCGATGAAGGAGAACTTATGTCCAGTATCGTTGGCATCGACATCGCCAAGCACAGCTTCGATATCGCTACCCTGCAGGCCAATGGTAAGTACCGCACCAAAAGCAAGTTGGCCAACCAGGCGGCGGGGTTTCAGGTGCTCCAGCAGTGGCTGGTCAAATACGCTGAGCCAGGCGCCTGGATCGTAATGGAAGCTACCGGGGTCTACCACGAGGCCTTGGCGGAGTACCTGCATCACTTGGGTTATCGCGTGTGCGTCATGAATCCTGCGCAGATCGCAAGCTACGCCCAGAGCCAGTTACAGCGGGTCAAGACCGATCGTGTCGACGCCAAGTTGATTGCCGACTATGGCCGGCGGCACATGGACAAGCTGCGTGCCTGGCAACCCGAACCGCAGGCCGTGCGTCGGTTGCGGGCGCTGGTGCGGCGGCTGGACGACCTCAAGGAGATCGAGCAGATGGAACTCAATCGCCTGGATGTTTCGCACGCCAGCGTTCAGGACTCCATCCGTTCAGTGCTGCAGCATGTCCAAGAGCAGATTGCCGATACCCTGAAAGCAATCCAGGACCATATCGACAACGATCCGGACTTGCGCAGCAAGCGCGATCTACTGGTCAGCATCGACGGTATCGGCGACAAGACGGCGGCTTTGTTACTGGCCGAGTTGGGCAATCCCTTGGGGTTCAAGAGTGCTCGGGCGATCACCGCGTTTGCCGGGTTGAATCCGAAGCTGCAGGACTCCGGCAAACACAAAGGCCATGTGGTTATCTCGCGCACGGGTTCCTCCCGCCTACGCGCAGGAATGTACATGCCTGCGGTCGCAGCGATGATCCACAACCCGGCGATCAAAGCCCTGAAGGAGCGCCTGCAAGCCCGCGGAAAGGCCGGCAAGCAAATCGTCTGTGCGGCGATGCGCAAACTGCTCCACATCGCCTATGGGGTGCTCAAATCGGGCGAGCCATTTGATCTCGAAAAGGCTCTTGCGCACTGAAAAACAAGACGGTATCTACACGGAGTCGTCAGCCCAGTGCAGGACTTACGGGCTCACCGAACGCAAATGCACCTCTTCAATCATCGCGTCGGCGCGTAACTGTGGCTGCACCCCGGCCAGATCGCCGATCAACATCCATTGCTGATCGAGTTCCTTACTCACGGCCTCCATTCTAGCGATCATCCGCGAGCCCGCTGCACGCGTGCTCGGCTCGGGGCTGCGCAACAGATCGAACGACATCGAAGTGATAGCCGCGGTCAGATGGGTGATGCTGCGCGAGGACAATGCGAGAAGTTCGCTGAGCTGCTGTTCTTTAGCGGTCATGACCGGCCATCCTTGCGAATGCATGAAGGGAGGAGGAATACAGCTATTCCAGTTGGATAGGCATTGCTGCGAATGGTTCGCAAGCAAGTGCCGAACGGCAGCTTAGCTGCCTGCCGTTCGGACCTGTGAATAGCCGCTACAGCCTCGGGACCATGCGGTTCTGGGCATGAACGGTAGACGTTAGGGCAATGGCGGAAAGTTGCACCCGGATTGCACTGGGGGCTTAGCGGGCTATCAGCTGTCTTCGCCCTCGTCGTCATCCCCACCGCCGACGTTCATATCGAGTTCCTTGATCTTGCGCGTCAGGGTATTGCGGCCCCAGCCGAGCAGCAAGGCGGCGTCGCGGCGGCGGCCGGCGGTGTGTTTGAGTGCGGTTTCGATCATGATCCGCTCGAACGCCGGCACTGCGCTGTCGAGCAGGTTCGACTGGCCGCGGGCCAGGGCCTGATCGGCCCATTGGCGCAGGGCCTGCTCCCAGTTGCTCACCGGCGCGCTTTCCTGCGGCTGGCTGAGCAATTCGGGCGGCAGGTCGTCGACATGCACTTCGCGGCCGGAGGCCATTACGGTGATCCAGCGGCAGGTGTTCTCCAACTGGCGTACGTTGCCCGGCCACGGCAGGTTGCGCAGGTAATCCTCGGTTTCGCTTTTCAGCAGCTTGGGCTCGACGGCCAGCTCCAGGGCGGCGCGGCTGAGGAAGTGGCGGGCCAGGGTGGGGATATCTTCGCGACGATCGGACAACCGTGGAATATGGATGCGGATCACATTGAGGCGATGGAACAGGTCTTCGCGGAACTTGCCGCCCTGTACCAGGGTTTCCAGGTTCTGGTGGGTGGCAGCGATGATGCGTACATCGACCTTCACCGGTGTGTGGCCGCCGACCCGATAGAACTCGCCGTCGGCCAGTACGCGCAGCAGACGGGTTTGCGTATCCGCCGGCATGTCGCCGATTTCGTCGAGAAACAGGGTGCCGCCGTCGGCCTGTTCGAAGCGTCCGCGACGCTGGTTGGCGGCCCCGGTGAAGGCGCCTTTCTCATGGCCGAACAGCTCGGATTCCATCAAGTCCTTGGGGATCGCCGCCATGTTCAGGGCGATAAAGGGCGAGGCGGCACGCGGGCTGTGACGGTGCAGGGCATGGGCCACCAACTCCTTGCCGGTGCCGGATTCGCCGTTGATCAATACCGTGATATTGGAGTGGCTGAGGCGGCCGATGGCGCGAAACACTTCCTGCATCGCTGGCGCTTCGCCGATGATTTCCGGGGTGTTGGCCAGCGCTGCCGGCTCGGCCAGATTCTGCTGCTCCTGGGCGTGCTGGTTGGCGCGCTTGACCAGCGACACCGCTTCGTCGACGTCGAACGGCTTGGGCAGGTATTCGAAAGCGCCGCCCTGATAGGAAGCCACTGCGCTGTCCAGGTCGGAATGCGCGGTCATGATGATCACCGGCAGGCGCGGGTGCAGTTCGCGGATTTGCGCGAGCAGGTCCAGGCCGCTGGCGCCGGGCATGCGGATATCGGAGATGATCACGTCCGGCTGCTGGCGGTGCAGGCGGCTGAGTACGCCGTCGGCGCTGTCGAAGCTCTGGGTGGTCATGCCTTCCTGCTGCAGGGCTTTTTCCAGCACCCAGCGGATGGAACGGTCGTCGTCGACGATCCATACGGTTTCACTGCGACTCATGACGGAGTTACTCCTTGCTCCAGCGGCAGAAAGATCGAGAACACGGTGTGGCCCGGATGGCTTTCGCATTCGATCAGACCCTGGTGCTGACTAATGATGTTCTGGGTGATGGCCAGACCGAGGCCGGTGCCGTCGGCACGCCCGCTGACCATGGGGTAGAAGATGGTTTCCTGCAGCTCGGCGGGGATGCCGGGGCCGTTGTCGATGATCTCCACGCGGGTCACCAGACGATGACGGCAATGGCCGATGGTGAACTGGCGCAGCGTGCGGGTGCGCAGGGTGATGCGGCCCAGGCGCAGTTCGTTCTGCCCGCCGATCGCCTGCATGGCGTTGCGCACTATATTCAGCACCGCCTGGATCATCTGCTCGCGGTCGATCATCAGGTCGGGGATGCTCGGGTCGTAATCGCGCACCAGGGTGATGCTGCCCTGGCTCTCCGCTTCGACCAGGCTGCCGACCCGCTCCAGCACTTCATGCACGTTGGTCAGCGCCAGAGACGGTAGCTTGTTCGAGCCGAGCATGCGGTCGACCAGATTTCTCAAACGGTCGGCCTCCTCGATGATCACATTGGTGTAGTCCTTGAGGCTTTCCTCGGGCAGTTCGCGGGCCAGCAGCTGCGCCGCGCCGCGAATGCCGCCGAGCGGGTTCTTGATCTCATGAGCCAGGCCGCGCACCAGCATTTTGGTGGTTTCCTGCTTGGACAGCTGGGCTTCTTCCTTGGTGATGCGCAGCAGACGGTCGCGCGGGTGCACTTCGAGCAGCAGCAGGGTGGCGCCGCGGTTGATGATCGGCGTTACCGCGTAGTCGACGGTCAGGGTTTGCCCGGTTACGGCGGTGAGCACGGCTTCGCGCTTGTTGAACGGGTGAGCCTCTTCGACCGCCTGGCGCAGGGCGCTCAAGGCTTCGGCCGATTCGGTAAACAGCTCGCTGATAAATTGCCCGTGGCTGCGTTGACCGCTGACGGCCAGCAACATCTCCGCGGCGGGGTTCATGTACTCGAGGCGCAGGTCGGCGTTGAGCAGCAGGGTCGCGGTGGTCAGGTTATCCAGTAGCAGGCGGTGCAGTGCGTCGTTGATGGTCATATATAGGCTCTGCTGACAGTTGGCCGCGCAACCCAGGGGTAGGAGACCCTTTCGTTGTTGCGCCGCGTTTCTCGTCGCTCATTTGGAATGGCCAAACTTCACTCCTAGTGCCTTGTTCTGCGCCAA
>CAMPJN010000256.1 GCA_946886875.1 uncultured Pseudomonas sp. | reverse complement strand
CTGATCGTCGGGCAGATGCAGCACGACCTGTTCCACATCTATACGGTCGATGCGCACACGCTCAACCTGATCAAGCACCTGCGTAAGCTGCAGTACACGCAGAACACCCATATGTCGGAAAAATTCCCGCTGGCCAGCAAGCGCATCGGCAAGCTGCCCAAACCGGAATTGATCTACCTCGCCGGCCTCTACCACGACATCGGTAAAGGTCGCGGCGGCGACCACTCCGCGCTCGGCGCAGTGGATGCCGAAGCCTTCTGCGTACGCCATCAATTGCCGAACTGGGACACCAAGCTGATCGTCTGGCTGGTACAGAACCATCTGGTGATGTCGACCACGGCCCAGCGCAAGGATCTGTCCGACCCCCAGGTGATTTTCGATTTCGCTCGCCTGGTCGGCGACCAGACCCGCCTCGACTACCTCTATGTACTGACCGTGGCCGATATCAACGCCACCAACCCGACGCTGTGGAATTCCTGGCGCGCCAGCCTGTTGCGCCAGCTCTACACCGAGACCAAGCGCGCCCTGCGCCGCGGCCTGGAAAATCCGCTGGACCGCGAAGAACAGATTCGCCTGACCCAAAGCGCGGCACTGGACATCCTGGTGCGCGGCGGCACCGACCCGGACGACGCCGAACAACTCTGGTCGCAGCTCGGCGATGATTACTTTCTGCGCCATAGTGCAAGCGACGTGGTCTGGCATACCGAGGCAATCCTTCAGCACCCCAACGACGGCAACCCGCTGGTGCTGATCAAGGAAACCACCCAGCGCGAGTTCGAAGGTGGCACCCAGATATTCATCTACGCCCAGGACCAGCACGACTTCTTCGCCGTGACCGTGGCGGCCATGGCCCAGCTCAACCTGAGCATCCACGACGCGCGGATTCTCACCTCGACCAGCCAGTTCACCCTCGACACCTACATAGTATTGGAGGCGGAAGGCGATTCCATCGGCGACAACCCGGCACGGATCAAACAGATCCGCCAGGGACTGATCGATGCACTGAAAAACCCGGACGAATATCCGAGCATCATTCAGCGCCGAGTACCGCGCCAGCTCAAGCATTTCGCTTTCGCTCCCAGGGTGACCATCCACAACGACGCCCATCGGCCGGTGACCATCCTCGAGCTGATCGCGCCCGATCGCCCCGGGCTACTCGCGCGGGTCGGGCGCATTTTCCTCGACTTCGACCTGTCGCTGCAGAACGCCAAGATCGCCACCCTCGGCGAGCGGGTGGAAGACGTGTTCTTCGTCACCGATGCCAACAACCAGCCGCTGTCCGACCCCGAACTCTGCATCCGCCTGCAGGAAGCCATAGTCAAACAACTGTCGGACGCCAACGGCCAGCAAACCGAGCCCAACCGCATCAGCTTTTGATCACCGCCGCAGCGCGCCATCGCGCGGTGACGGCAAGCAGTTCCAGGAAAGAATATGAACCACGCATTGAACCAGTTGCAGCCCTACCCCTTCGAAAAACTGCGCACCCTGCTCGCCGGCATCCAGCCGCCAGCCGACAAGCGCGCCATCGCCCTGTCGATCGGCGAGCCCAAGCACCGCTCGCCCGCATTCGTCGCCGAAGCCCTCAGCGCCAACCTCGATCAGATGGCGGTATACCCCACTACTCTGGGCATTCCGGCGCTGCGCGAAGCCATCGCCAACTGGTGCAGCCAACGCTTCAACCTGCCGGCTGGCGCACTCGATCCGGCGCGCCATGTGCTGCCGGTCAACGGCACCCGCGAAGCGTTGTTCGCCTTTACCCAGGCGGTGGTACAGCGCGATGTGGACGGCCTGGTGGTCAGCCCCAACCCCTTCTACCAGATCTATGAAGGCGCAGCCTTGCTCGCTGGTGCCCAGCCGCACTATCTGCCCTGCCTGGAAGAACATGGCTTCAACCCGGATTTCGCCGCGGTCAGCGATGACGTCTGGCAACGCTGCCAGATCCTGTTTCTCTGCTCGCCGGGCAACCCGACCGGCGCACTGATCCCGCTGGACACCCTGAAGCAGTTGATCGCATTGGCCGACCGCTTCGATTTCGTCATCGCCGCCGACGAGTGCTACAGCGAACTCTACTTCGACGAGCAGCATCCGCCGGCCGGCCTGCTAAGCGCCTGCGCCGAACTGGGCCGCAACGATTTCAAGCGCTGCGTGGTGTTCCACAGCCTGTCCAAGCGCTCCAACCTGCCGGGCTTGCGCTCGGGCTTCGTCGCCGGCGATGCCGAGATTCTCAAAGCCTTTCTGCTTTATCGCACCTACCACGGCTGCGCCATGCCGGTACAAACCCAGCTGGCCAGCATCGCCGCCTGGCAGGACGAAGCCCACGTCAAAGCCAACCGCGACCTGTACCGCGAGAAGTTCGACGCCGTGCTGGCGATCCTTGAGGGCGTAATGGACGTGCAGCGGCCGGATGGCGGCTTCTACCTGTGGGCCAAGACTCCGGGCGACGATGAAAGCTTCACCCGCGAGCTGTTCGCCCGCGAGCATGTCACCGTAGTGCCCGGTTCCTACCTGTCGCGCAGCGTGGACGGCGAGAACCCCGGCGCTGGCCGCGTACGCATGGCCCTGGTCGCCCCGCTGGCCGAGTGCGTCGAAGCTGCGCAACGTATTCGCCGCTTTATCCAGCAGGGTTAGTGACCCTCTAAATAACTCGCCCCGGCAATACCGGGGCGAGCTGCTTGCGCTACTTGCGGTGCGATACCCAGAGATCGTGGAACTCGACCCGCCCGCCCTCGCTCGACGAGCCTTTATTGTCGAGGGTGTAGACTCCCGCCTTGAAGTACAGACGCTTCTTCGCCCAGGCCGAATCGATCTTGCTGGTGTGCACCAGGCCGTTGATATCAACCTGCAACTCGCCATTCTTGGCCAAGTCGATCTCGTATTTGAAAGAAGCCCCCAAGGGCATGCCCTTATAAGTCATCACAGTCGGGCTCTTACTGTCGCCGGGCTTTTTACGCAGCTCCAGATAGACATAGCCGGTGCCGCTTACCTGCTTGTAGAGGATTTTCAGGAAAGGCTTCGAACTGTCCTTGCTGTGAATCTGCCCGATAACGATGCGCCCCTGGGAAGGGACTTGCTTGACCGTCAACTCAGCACTCAGCTCGTTCATCGCATCCTTGTAATACCAATTGCGCTGCTCGCCATCGCTATAGGTCTCGCGCAGCTCGCTGCGCGGATATTTGCTGCCTTTGGTATGGGTGCCGGTCACCGGCGCCCAGAACACCACGCCATTGCCGGCACGGTAGAAATAGCGGTCCTGATAGCCAGTCTTGAGTGCCTGGGTACTGATGACTTGAGCAGGAACCTGCTCGGGAATGGTTAAACTCCAATCGTTGAAATCGATCATGGTGTATCCGTCATTCATGCCTGCACAGCGGGGCGTCCGGCTACTACGTACAGGCCGTTAGGATGAGCGATCTTCTTGATCGCCGCCGCGGTCTTATGCCGCGACAAGATGTTAGTACCTTGACGCCAATTTTATGAACGAGGCAGACGGATGGGCATGAAATTTAGCGAAATTGGCCATATATCTCAGAATTTAACATCACAATCGCATCATTTAGCCACTATAAAGGCAGTACACAAGGCGACCAGAACTGCTTATGAGCGCACTTAGCGCAGTTATTACCGGAGACACAACAAGCAGCTAACGCACGCAACTGCCCAACCAACTGGCGATGTCATGGCATAATCCGCCACTTATTTTGGCAATACGCTCAGAGGCTCCCATGACCGCCAACGCTAAAGCGCTGCGCATGTTCGGCATCAAAGCCTGCGACACCATGAAAAAAGCCCGCACCTGGCTGGAAGAGCACGATCTCGAATACGCTTTCCACGACTACAAGACCAGCGGTATCGACCGTGCCAATCTCGAGCGCTGGTGCAACGAGCATGGCTGGGAAATTATCCTCAACCGCGCCGGCACTACTTTTCGCAAATTGGACGAGGCGCAGAAAGCCGACCTCGACCAGAACAAGGCGATCGAACTGATGCTCGCCCAACCGTCGATGATCAAGCGCCCGGTGCTGGATCTCGGCAGCAAGACCCTGATCGGCTTCAAGCCCGCCAGCTATGCAGCTGAGTTGGCTTAATCCCCGTAACCATGAATTCGCGTTTGCGTTAAGGAAAGCACCATGACCCCTACTCTTTTCAGCCTGGCCTTCGGTGTCGGCTCCCAGAATCGCCAAAGCAGCTGGCTTGAAGTTTTCTATGCACAGCCGCTGCTCAATCCGTCCGCCGAACTGGTCGAAAAAGCCGCACAAAAGCTCGGCTATAACGGCGGCAACCAAAGCATCACCTTCACCACCGCCCAAGCGGGCGAGCTGGCCGAAGCCCTGAAGGGCGTCGACAGCGCGCAAGCCGCGCTGCTGACCCGCCTGGCGGAAAGCCATCAACCGCTGGTGGCTACCTTCCTCGCCGAGGACTGCGCCCTGACCAGCACCCCCGAGGCCTACCTCAAGCTGCACCTGCTCTCGCACCGCCTGGCCAAGCCCCACGACCTCAACCTCACCGGCATTTTCCCGCTGTTGCCGAACGTGGCCTGGACCAGCCAGGGCGCGATCGATCTGGCCGAACTGGCCGAGCGCCAACTGGAAGCACGCCTCAAGGGCGAATTGCTGGAAGTCTTCTCGGTGGACAAGTTCCCGAAAATGACCGACTACGTAGTGCCAAGCGGCGTGCGCATCGCCGATGGCGCGCGCATCCGCCTGGGCGCCTATGTCGGCGAAGGCACCACGGTGATGCATGAAGGTTTCGTCAACTTCAACGCTGGCACCGCCGGCCCAGGCATGATCGAAGGCCGGGTTTCCTCCGGGGTATTCGTCGGTAAGGGCTCGGACCTGGGTGGCGGTTGCTCGACCATGGGCACCCTGTCCGGCGGCGGCAATATCGTTATCTCGGTCGGCGAAGGCTGCCTGATCGGCGCCAATGCCGGTATCGGCATTCCCCTGGGCGACCGCAACACCGTGGAATCCGGCCTGTACATCACCGCCGGAACCAAAGTGGCGCTGCTCGATGGCCAAAACCAGTTGGTCAAGGTAGTCAAGGCCCGCGAACTGGCCGGTCAGCCGGACCTACTGTTCCGCCGCAACTCGCAGACCGGCACAGTGGAGTGCAAGACCCACAAGTCGGCGGTCGAGCTTAATGCAGCCCTGCACGCCCATAATTAAAAAGTTGGTTTAACGCTGCTGCGCTCTCCCATGCGGCGTTGCAATAAGGCTCGGACGCGTCATTTACTGGAGTAAACTCCACGTCCTCGCCTTATTGCGCCTTGCCTGGGCTTCGCTCGCGACGCGTTAAACCCAACTTTTAGGCATCAGCTATAAGCTTTTGTAGGAAGGGTTGAGCAAAGCGATACCCATCCTACGGTTCTCGTCACCCGCAGGAATCCGACAATGTCCCTGCCCTCTCCCTGGCGCGCCGACTTTCCCGGCATTCTGGCCCTCGAAGCCGAAGGCCAGACGTATCTGGACAGCGCCGCCACCGCGCAAAAACCCCAGGCCATGCTCGACACCCTGCTCGGCTATTACGCCGGTGGCGCGGCCAACGTGCATCGTGCCCAGCACCTGCCGGGCGAGCGTGCGACGCGAGCATTCGAGGGCACGCGGGAAAAACTCGCGCGCTGGCTGAATGCCGCAAGTCCGGCGCAGATCGTCTTCACCCGCAGCGCCACCGAAGCCTTCAACCTGCTGGCCTACGGGCTGGAAAGCCAGTTTCAGGCAGGCGACGAAATCGTTATCAGCGCCCTGGAACACCATGCCAACCTGCTGCCCTGGCGGCCGGTTGGGCAGGGGGTGCAGGGGGGCGTTAAAGGGTTGGGGGCCGGCCCGGAACGGGGTTTGCCGGCCGGAGGCCCGC
>CAMPJN010000255.1 GCA_946886875.1 uncultured Pseudomonas sp. | reverse complement strand
CGCCATCGCCAAACTGTCGGCCGCAGCCGCCAGCGCGGCCGCAGCGCAGGTACCGTCCAGCGGCAGCGCCGTGCATGCGGGCCCCGCGGTGCGTCAGCTGGCTCGCGATTTCGGCGTCAATCTGGCCGAAGTCAAAGGCACTGGCCCGAAGGAGCGCATCCTCAAGGAAGACGTGCAACTGCACGTCAAGGCCATGTTGCAGAAGGCCAAGGAAGCACCGGCTGGCGCCACTGGCGGCGCCGGTATCCCGCCGATCCCGGTGGTCGACTTCAGCAAGTTCGGTGAAATCGAAGAAGTGGCGATGACCCGCCTGATGCAGGTCGGCGCCGCCAACCTGCACCGCAGCTGGCTCAACGTACCGCACGTGACCCAATTCGACTCGGCCGACATCACCGAGTTGGAAGCCTTCCGCGTCGCGCAGAAAGCCGTGGCCGAGAAGGCCGGGGTCAAACTCACAGTGCTGCCGTTGCTATTGAAAGCCTGCGCCTACCTGCTCAAGGAACTGCCGGACTTCAACAGCTCGCTGGCGCCAAGCGGCAAGGCGATCATCCGCAAGAAGTACGTGCACATCGGCTTTGCCGTGGACACCCCGGATGGTTTGCTGGTACCGGTGATCAAGAACGTCGACCAAAAAAGCCTGCTGCAGCTCGCCGCCGAAGCCGCCGCACTGGCGGAAAAGGCTCGCACCAAGAAACTCGCGGCCGACGACATGCAGGGCGCCTGCTTCACCATCTCCAGCCTCGGTCATATTGGCGGCACCGGCTTTACGCCGATCGTCAACGCACCGGAAGTGGCGATCCTCGGTGTGAGCAAGGCGACCATCCAGCCGGTCTGGGATGGCAAGGCTTTCCAGCCCAAGCTGATGCTGCCGCTGTCGCTGTCCTACGACCACCGGGTAATCAACGGCGCTGCCGCCGCACGCTTCACCAAGCGCCTCGGCGACGTCTTGACCGATATCCGCACCATGCTGCTGTAATACCCGCTTCAACTTTCGAGCAAGCCACGCTCGTACCCTCAACCCCGCCTCGTTGGCGGGGTTTTTTTTGCCTATGCCTTACCTGCCCCTATTTATGAACCGCCCCTACTTCTGCAGATTACGAATCAAAAAACTCAGCGCCTTGGCCAGTTCGGCGGCGCCTTTATGGTCGCGGACGATGGTCACCAAAGGGCTACCATCGGCCGGGTTGTGCAGCACGCAGCTGATCCCCGACTGCGGGCAGTCGTACTTGATAAAGGGATCGACCCCATACAGGCTGATGCGCCGGTTGTGCACCGCTACATCGCCACTCTTCGGATCACGGGTTTCTTCACGCAACACCAACTCGCCCGGCGCCCCCAGGCGCAATTGATACACCAAGTCTTGACGCTGGACCTGGCCGACCTGGTAGGCCGCACGTAATGCGTAGGTCTTCAGCAGATCATTGCTGTGCGCGAGCAAGGCTTGGCGCTCGTCCTGGGTCAGGTACAGGCGTTTGAGCTCCGTCAGGTAGCGCGCCTGTTCGGGGCTGCTCAAGCCAGCTGCAGGTTCGGCGGCCCAGGCGGACGCCGCAACCAGGCAGCCCCCCAGCAACGCGGCGGTCGTTAGTTTTCTTGTCAGTCGCAATCGCATGATGCACCCTTACTGATAGCTATAGTGAAGTGAGCCGAGACCTCGCTTCGTCAGCATACTGGAAGCCAGCCAATCGATGAAAAGCCATCCCGATGCCGCTAATGGTTTAGCGGTCGAGGTTGTGACGCAGTTGCCAGTGCCGGCGCGGCTCGGCATGCTGCGTTTCGAACGGCTCAACGAAGCCAGCTGGACCTTGCTGTTTCTTGACCCCGCCTGCGAACGCCAACTCGGCATAGCCGCCACCGAACTCTGCACCCTACTGGATGCGCCCTACGCCAGCCTGATGGAACCCGAAGCGCGCCATCAGCTACATGAAAGCATTCAATTGCAACTGGTGCAGCAGACGCACTACCTGGTGCAATACACCCTGCATACTCCGCTCGGCCCGCTCAATCTGCTCGAACTGGGCGAACCCTATAAACAGCATGGTCGCCATCTGTTACGCGGCTACCTGCTGCTCGCCCAGGCGCCGGCCGGGGCCCACAGTGCCGTGCATCAACAGCGACGCCAGCAAGATCATCTGCAACAAGCGCGCACCCGGGCGCAGCAGAACCTGATCGTGCGCCTGGCGCAACAACGCTACAGCGCTGCCGACCCGCTGGCCGAAGCCGCCCAACAAATAACCCTGGCCGCCTGTGAAGTTTACGGTGTGGCCCGCGCCAGCCTCTGGGCATTGCACGAGCAGAGCTTCGACCCGGTGGTGCTGTACCGTAGCGATATCCAGCGCCACGAACGCCCGGCGCCTATCGATATCAGTCAGTACCCGGCCTATTTGCAGGCATTGCAAGGCGGCAGGGCGATAGACGCGCATAACGCCCTTACCGACCCGCGCACCTGCGAACTGCGCGACAGCTACCTGATCCCCCAAGGCATCGGCGCCATGCTCGATGCCAGCATCCGCGTCGATGGTGAGGTGGTAGGCGTATTGTGCATGGAACACGTCGGCGCAGAACGCATCTGGCAGGCCGACGAGATTGCCTTCGCCGGCGAACTGGCCGATCAATACGCCCAGGTGCTGAGCAATCAGCAAAGACGTAGCGCCGCCAACGCCCTGCACCTGTTCCAGCGCGCAGTGGAGCAAAGCGCCAGCGCCTTTATTCTGCTCAACCGCAATGGCGAGGTGGAATACGTCAACTCGAGCTTCACCGCCATCACCCAATACGACGCCGATGAGGTCAAGGGCCGGCGTCTGTCCGAGCTCCCCGCCCTGGAAAACCTCACCGGCCTGTTCGATACGGCCCGCGCCAGTCTTGCGCAGAACAACAGCTGGCAAGGCGAATTCAAGAGCCTGCGGAAAAGCCGAGAGCCCTATTGGGCACAGCTGTCGATCTCCAAGGTGCATGCCGACGATGGCAGCCTGACCCATTACATCGGCATCTACGAAGACATCAGCGAAACCAAACAGGCGCAGCAACATATCGAGCGCCTGGCTTATGTCGACAGCCTCACCGGCCTGGGCAATCGCTACGCCTTCATCCGCAGCCTGAACCAGCATTTCCACACCGCTGCACCGCTACCCGTCAGCCTGCTGCTGGTGGATATCGACAACTTCAAGCGGATCAACGACAGCCTCGGCCACCAGACCGGCGACAAGCTGCTGATCAGCCTCGGCGAACGGCTGTCCGCCAGCATCGACAGTGGCGGCACCCTCGCGCGCTTCGCCAGCAACGAATTCGCCATGCTGATGGGCGTCGCGGACCTGGCCGCCGCCCAGCAACTGGCGCAACAGGTGCTGCACAGCCTGGAACAGCCGATATTCGTCGACAGCCACCTGATCAGCATCACCGGCTCGGTCGGCCTGGCCTGCGCGCCCGAACACGGCGACGATCCGCAAACCCTGATGAAACATGCTGGCCTCGCCTTGCATAAGGCCAAAGCCAACGGCAAGAACCAGTTGCAGGTGTTCAACCAGGCACTGAACGCCGAAGCCGACTACAAGCTGTTCGTTGAGAACAACCTGCGGCGCGCACTCGAGCAGAGCGAACTCGAAGTGTATTACCAGCCCAAGCTGTGCCTGAAAAGCGGCCGACTGCTCGGCCTTGAAGCGCTGCTGCGCTGGCATCATCCGGAACGAGGCATGATCCGCCCGGATCAATTTATCAGCGTCGCCGAAGAAACAGGGATGATCATCCCCATCGGCAAATGGGTGGCGCGCCAGGCCTGCCGCATGAGCAAGCAACTGAACCAAGCCGGGCTCGGCAGGCTGCAAGTGGCGATCAACCTCTCGCCCAAGCAGTTCTCCGACATCGACCTGGTCGGCTCGATCGCGGCTATTCTGCACGAGGAACAACTAGACCCCGGCCTGCTCGAACTTGAGTTGACTGAGGGTCTGCTGCTGGAAGCCACCGACGACACCCGCCACCAACTCAGCCGCCTGAAAAGCCTCGGCCTGACCCTGGCCATGGACGACTTCGGCACCGGCTACTCGTCGCTCAGCTACCTGAAGAAATTCCCCATCGACGTGATCAAGATCGATCGCAGCTTTATCATGGACATCCCCGAGGATGAGGACGATATGGAAATCACCTCGGCGGTGATCGCCATGGCCCACAACCTCAAACTCAAGGTCGTCGCCGAAGGCATCGAAACCGCCGCGCAATTGGCTTTCCTGCGCCGCCATCACTGCGATATCGGCCAAGGCTACCTGTTCGACCGCCCCATCGCCGGGCGCGAGCTGCTGGAAAGTCTAAAGCGCTACCCTTGCCGGCCGCGCCATTAAGCGCGCTAATAACGCCGCGGTTGCGGCGAGTTGTAGGAGGCACGGTTTGCCGCAGCACCCCTCGCGTTAGGCAGCCGTTCCCACCCACCCGATCACTCAGATTCCAGTTTGCAGTTGGCAGTTTCTCCATTCCCAGCAGGAGGCTCCGACGATGAAATACCCCCATTCAACAGAGGAGCACTGGCGCCAGTTCCGGGTCGTGCTCGACGCCAAGCTCGATGAGTTCTACGGCTGTCTCGACAAGGCCTATGCCAACGCCGAACAGACCTTTCGCCAACGCCTCGGCAAAGTCGACGGCCCCCTCGCCGAACTACTGCGCCGCTGCCAGGAGCAGGCCACCCGCAACTACGAACTGGCGAGCAAGCAACGGGCCTTCTGCAAGAAAATCCTCGTCGAACGGGACGAGTTGGTGCGGCAAACCACCGGCGAACTGCGCCAGCACGCTCACTCGGCCGAACTGCAGGCGCGGGCTCAAGCCGGCGAGGTCAATGTGCTGGCGCCGCTTTTTGTCGATACCGCCAAGATGCTGCTTGAGGCATTGAGCCTTTGCGCACTGCTGGCAACCCTGCTCGGCCACAAGGAAGCCAAAGCCTTCGAAGCCGGCGCCAAAGAAGAACTCTGGGGCGCAATCTGGGATCCGGGAGCGGGAGTTCTGACCCTGCTCAAACGCCTGCACGCGGTGGCAACCCGCACCCTGCGCACCGACCAGAGCGCCAGCCAACTGCTCAACAGCCTGGCCGAGTTCGAGAAGCTGATGGATCAATGGCGGCAAGTCGGCGGGAAACTCGCAAGCGGGCGAGACATCGACCAAGCGTTGCGCGACGTCTTCGCCGCGACCTGATAAAACATCGCCAGGCCCGCGCAAAATCTCGCCCCGCCCACAATCCGGGCGACACCGCCTTGTAACAGGGGCGGTCGAGAGCGGTCTACCTAATACCTGTCGATGAGGAAATAACCATGGCCCTGCGCTCGCAAATTCTCGCCCACAAACTCGAACTGCCCAGCGCCGAACAAGCCCTGCCCGGCCGCGACACCCCGCTGGCAGTACCGGACGCCCACTACGTCAACGGCAACCCGCTGCAAGGGCCATTCCCAGCTGGCCTGCAACAAGCGGTATTCGCCATGGGCTGTTTCTGGGGCGCAGAGAGGCGCTTCTGGCAGCAGCCCGGCGTGTGGACCACCGCGGTCGGCTACGCCGGCGGCCATACCCCGAACCCGACCTACGAAGAAGCCTGCTCCGGCCTCACCGGCCACACCGAAGCCGTACTGGTGGTCTTCGACCCCAAACAGATCAGCTATGAAGCCCTGCTGAAGGTCTTCTGGGAAGCCCACAACCCCACCCAAGGCATGCGCCAGGGCAACGACATCGGCAGCCAATACCGCTCCGCCATCTACTGCTACAGCCCCGAACAACTCACCGCCGCCCATGCCAGCCAAGCGCAGTTCGAGGCCGAGCTGACCAAAGCCGGCTTCGGCCCCATCACCACCGAAATCGCCGAAGCCCCGCCTTTCTACTACGCGG
>CAMPJN010000254.1 GCA_946886875.1 uncultured Pseudomonas sp. | reverse complement strand
AAGGGCATTATCCGGCCATCGATATCGAAGCCTCGATCAGCCGGGTGATGCCGCAGGTGGTCTCGGCCGAGCACCTGAAAAACTCGCAGCGCTTCAAACAGCTGTGGTCGCGCTATCAGCAAAGCCGCGATCTGATCAGCGTGGGCGCCTATGTGCCCGGCGGCGACGCCGACACCGACCTGGCTATCGCGCGTCACCCGGCAATGGTCAAGTACCTGCGTCAGGGCCTGCGTGACAGCGAAGACCTGCAGCGCAGCAGTGAATTGCTCGCGGCCACCTTCAAACCCGCCGCCGCGCCGGCGTCTTAAGCCATGGCGCAAAACCGTGCCGCACGTTTGGCGCCAGTGGTGGCGATGGCCGAGCGCGCCGAACGTGCGGCCGCGCTGCAGATGGGGCATTGCCAAGGATTGCTCAGCCAGGCCGAGGTCAAACTGGGCGAGCTGGAACATTACCGTAGCGACTACCAGCAGCAGTGGATCGACGAAGGCCAGCGCGGCGTCTCCGGCCAATGGCTGATGAATTACCAGCGCTTTCTCTCGCAACTGGAAACCGCCATCGGCCAGCAGCGCAATACCATGGAGTGGCACCGGCACAACGCCGAGAAGGCGCGGGAGGTCTGGCAGCAACGCTACGCACGCCTCGAAGGCCTGCGTAAATTGGTCCAGCGTTACCTCGACGAAGCTCGCCTGGCCGAGGACAAGCGCGAACAAAAACTCCTCGATGAGCTGGCACAACGTCTTAGCGGCAGAGATTTGAGCTGATTGGCAGTTGCCGTTAGCGGTTCTGGGTGCTACATCTTCATGATGCGGATTACGCACTTGGCCAAGCGCAGCGGACCGGCTGCTGACCAGGCGCGTCGTCGACTGTCTCGCTGGATAAAGGAGTAGTTCATGGCCATCACCTCGCTGCCATCATCCGATGGGCAAGAGTTGACCATAGTGATACAAGGGCGCTTCGATTTTGGCGCGCACCAGGAGTTTCGTGACGCCTACGAGCGGGTCAATACCACGCCGAAGAGCTATATCGTCGACCTCAAAGGCACCACCTACCTCGACAGTTCGGCGCTCGGCATGTTGTTGCTGCTGCGCGATCACGCCGGTGGCGACCAGTCGCAGATACGTCTGCTCAACTGCAACCCGGACGTGCGCAAGATTCTCGCTATCTCCAATTTCGAACAGCTATTCCAGATCGCCTGAGTCGGACTCCTGACATGCCCGCGAGTCTGTCCATTCTGATCGCCGAGGACAACGCGGCCGATCGCATGTTGTTGTCGACTATCGTCAGCCGTCAGGGCCATCGCACCCTGACCGCGGCAAATGGCCTGGAGGCGGTCGCGCTGTTCGAACAGGAGCGTCCGCAGCTGGTGCTGATGGACGCCTTGATGCCGCTGATGGATGGCTTTGAAGCCGCGCGGCGGATCAAGCAGATGGCTGGCGAGGCGTTGGTGCCGATCATCTTTCTCACCTCGCTGACCGAAGGCGAAGCGCTGGTTCGTTGTCTGGAAGCCGGCGGCGACGACTTTCTCGCCAAACCCTACAACCGGGTGATTCTCGAAGCCAAGATCAATGCCATGGATCGCCTGCGCCGCTTGCAGGAGACGGTATTGCGGCAGCGCGACCTGATCGCCAAGCACAACGAACACCTGCTCACCGAGCAACGTGTGGCCAAGGCGGTGTTCGATAAGGTGGCGCATTCCGGCTGCCTGGCCGCGCCGAATATCCGTTACCTGCAATCGCCCTATGCGCTGTTCAATGGCGATCTGTTGCTGGCCGCCTACAAGCCCTCGGGCGGCATGCACGTGCTGCTCGGCGATTTCACCGGCCACGGTTTGCCGGCGGCAATCGGTGCCATGCCGCTGGCCGAGGTGTTCTATGGCATGACCGCCAAGGGCCATTGCCTGGCGGAAATCCTTCGTGAACTGAATGCCAAGCTCAAACACATTCTGCCGGTGGGGGTGTTCTGCTGCGCAACCGTGTTCAACCTGAGCTTCCAGCGTCATGTGATCGAGGTATGGAATGGCGGCCTGCCCGATGGCTACCTGCTCCATTCTGGCGGGCGTACGGCCCTGGTATCGCGGCATCTGCCGCTGGGCATCCTGGAACCGGCGCAGTTCAACGACCGCTGCGAAGTCTATCCGATGCAGCCCGGCGACCGGGTCATCCTGCTCTCGGATGGCGTGCTGGAGGCGCCCAACGAGCAGGACGAGCTGTTTGGCGAAGCGCGTTTGCTCGAGGTGTTCGCCAATAACCGCGAGCCACAGCAGCTGTTCGACGAGATACGCCAGGCGCTGACCCACTTCAGCGGCGAGCCGCAGGACGATGTCAGTCTGGTGGAAGTCAGCATGGTCAACGAGGCCCTGCTCAATCGTCCGCCGCTGCGCTTTGCCGATAGCGGCCAGAGCAGCCCGCTGGACTGGTCGGCCAGTTTCGAATTCCGCGGCGAGACCTTGCAGCGCTTCAACCCGCTGCCGTTCCTGCTGCAACTGCTACTCGAAGTGCAGGGCTTGCGTCCCCAGGGCGGAGCGCTGTTCAGCGTACTCGCCGAACTTTACTCGAACGCACTGGAGCATGGCGTGCTGGGGCTGGATTCGGCGCTCAAACGCAATGCCGAAGGTTTTGCCGAGTACTACCGGCAACGCAGCGAGCGTCTGACCAAGGTCGGCGATGGCTATGTGCGCTTTCACCTGCAACTGCTGCCCGAACCCATGGGTGGACGCTTGATCGTCAGGGTCGAGGACAGCGGCGCGGGTTTCGACAGGCAGGCTATCCTCGATCAGCAGTTACATGCCGGTAGATTGTTCGGTCGGGGCATGACCCTGATTCGCCAATTGAGCGAACGCTGCACTTTGGCCGACGACGGACGGGGGGTTAGCGTGGAGTTTTCATGGTCTGCTGAGGCATAATCCGACGCCTTCTGTTCGGGGAGCGACCCCTTGTCCGATATTCATCTAGATAGCGCTGTTCTGGCTGCATTGCAGGACGTCATGGAAGACGAGTATCCGGTGTTGCTGGATACTTTTCTGGCCGACTCCGAAGAACGCCTGCGCCTGTTGCGCCAGGCCGAGCGGGCGGGCGATGCGCAGAATCTGCGTTTGGCCGCGCACAGCTTCAAAGGCAGTTGCAGCAATATGGGCGCGCTGATGCTGGCGAACCTGTGCAAACACCTCGAAGAGGTCGGCCGCCGCGAGCTGCTGGCCGAGGCGCCGGAGCTGATCGAGCAAGTCGAGCGCGAATTCGCCATTGTGCGCATCCTGCTGAAATCCGAGCGTCAGCGTTACCGGATATAGCAAGCGCTCTCGGTGCGCTCCGGTCGTCGAGCGCTAGCTGTCGAATTTCAAAACGCCCTTGCCGGCATCTTGGCCCAGCCTTTGCAATCTCTCCGTTACGACCCATACCGAACGGAGACTATCCATGTCCGTTGCTCCCGATCTGCTCCTCAAGTCGGCACCTGAAATAAGGCCGAAAAGCGCCGCGGCCAAGGCCCCTGAAAAAGCCCCGGAACCGCGCAGGAATGACGCTTCCAGCTTCGCTCAGGTGTATGCGAAAGAGCGCCAGGCGAAAGCCTCCGAACGTAGCGAAGCGTCTGCCAAGTCTGGCCGTGACGAGCAAACCGCGCCCGCGGACGAGCCCGCCGCCAAGGTTGAGACTGCCGCCGAACAACCGGTTGTTGCCGATAGCGGCAATCCGTTGCCGACCGATCCGGCGCTGCAAGAGCCTGCCCTGGACCCGCTGCTATTGCTGGGCATGAACCCCCAGGCCGGGATGGACACGGCTACCGGGCTCGATGGCGAGTTGCTGCTTGAGGGGGAGGGCGAATCCCAGGCCCTGGCGGCTGGCGGCAGTTTGCTCAGTTCGGGGCCGGCGAGCATGACCGAGGCGAGCTTCGATGCGGATATCGATGCGCTCAATCAATTGCCGGCGGTGAAGCTGGCGCTTGAGATGGGCAAGGCCGATGCGGCCGCGCTGAACACGCCAGCCGCGCAAGCCAGTCAGGCGACGCAGAATGCCGGGCAGGGCTTCGCCAGCGCCATGGCCGCGATGGGTACCCTGCAACTGGAGCCGGAAGCGAGCGAGGCGGGCGAAGTGCCATTGCTCGAACTCACCGCGGAAGGGCTTGAAGCGCTCAAGGAAAGTTCGGCCGATAGCCGGCCGGAAAATTTCGTCAGCAAGCTCAGCGCCCTGAGCCAGGCGATCGGCCAGCAGGCCACGTTGGCCGCGCGCGCGCCGCTGGTACCGGGAGCGCCGGTGCCGATGCAGCAGGGCGGCTGGAGCGAGGCGGTGGTCGACCGGGTGATGTGGTTGTCCAGTCAGAACCTCAAGTCCGCCGAGATCCAGCTCGACCCGGCCGAACTGGGGCGCCTCGAAGTGCGGATCAACATGAACCAGGAACAAACCCAGGTGACCTTCGCAAGCCCTAACGCCAACGTGCGCGAGGCGTTGGAGGGACAGATGCATCGCCTGCGCGAGCTGTTCGCCCAGCAGGGTATGGACACGCTCGATGTGAACGTTTCCGACCAGTCGCTTAGCCGTGGCTGGCAGGGTCAGGACGGCGAGGGCAGGGGGCGTGGCAATGCCGACGATGGGCTGGCGGACGGCCTCGACGAAACGGTGGTTGGGCATAGCGTTGAGCTGAACAAGGGTTCGCTCGCCGAGGGGCGTGGCATGGTCGATTATTACGCCTAGCGCTAACGGGGCCTCAAGCGCGCAAGCCGACTAATCCGGCCTGCTTGCTCGGTTAGCGCTGTAGTCGTTACTTGCACTGATCTAAACTGCACCTCGCCCGCTCCTCGTAAGAGGCGCGGGCGAGGTGCTTTCAGGGGGTCTTCTGGGTGGTCGAGCCACCAGATGCCGCGATCGGCGCAAATGCGCCCTTCGTCTGTTTTGCTGGTTGTGCTTGCCACGGCAGCAATAGTTCATAAGCTGGCATAACACTTGCTGCTAACCCTTTGAAAGCGAATAGAGCTGCGAGAAACGACGGATTATTGGCATGGCTAAGAAAAACGCGCCGCAAGATACCGCGCCAGTAGAGGTGGTCAAGCCGGCCGGCAAAATGAAAGTGATTATCCTGATCGTGGTGGTTCTGCTCCTGGCTGTGGGCCTTTCCGTTGGCGGTACCTGGTTCGTTCTGCACAAGAGCGCGGCGAAGAGCGAGGCCAAAGCCGAGGAAGCCGCGACCAGCGCCGTGCCGGTCAAACAACCGGCGATATACGAAGAGCTGATGCCGGCTTTTGTGGTCAATTTCAAGCACAAGGGCCGTGCCCGCTATATGCAGGTCAGCGTGGCCTTGATGGCCCGCGATCAGGTCGCACTGGATGCGCTCAAGGTGCATATGCCAGTGCTGCGCAACCGTTTGGTGATGTTGTTTTCCAGTCAGGATTTCGAAGCCCTGACCACCCCGGTGGGCAAGGAAATGCTGCTGCAGCAAGCCACCGCCAGCGTGCAGGAGCTGGCCCAGAAGGAAACCGGCAAGGTGGCAATAGAACGTGTGTTGTTTACTAATTTAGTGTTGCAGTAGTCAGGAGCCGACCATGGCTGTGCAAGACCTGCTGTCCCAGGATGAAATCGATGCGCTGCTGCATGGCGTCGACGACGGCTTGGTCGATACCGATGATGTGGCGGAGCCGGGCAGCGTCAAACAATATGACCTGACCAGCCAGGACCGCATCGTTCGTGGACGCATGCCGACCCTGGAGATGATCAACGAGCGTTTCGCCCGTTACACCCGTATCAGCATGTTCAACCTGCTGCGCCGCTCCGCCGACGTCGCCGTGGGCGGGGTGCAGGTAATGAAATTTGGCGAGTACGTGCACTCGTTGTACGTGCCGACCAGCCTCAACCTGGTGAAGATGAAGCCGCTGCGCGGCACCGG
>CAMPJN010000253.1 GCA_946886875.1 uncultured Pseudomonas sp. | reverse complement strand
TTCAGCAGGCAGAACACCAGCACCGAATCTTCGGCTTTCCAGTAAGCCGGGCGGTGGCCCGACTCGGCCAAATCCATCGGCAATTTATCGCGATAGCGAAACAGGTAGGCGTTGACGCCACGGGCATAGACCTCGAAGAACTTCTTCAGCCGTGGCGGGGCGTTGCGGTAAAGAACCTCGGCGCTCTTCTTCAGGTTGACCGCGCGCATCAAACGGTCGACTTCCAGCACGCCCGGGCCGGCCATTTCCGCCAGGCGGCCCTCGGCCATCAGGCGCATGCCGACCATCTGGCTGAGGCGGTCGCTGGCATGTACATAGCCCAAGGCGAACAGCGCGTCATGGAAGCTATTGGTTTCGATCAGCGGCATGCCGAGCGCATTGCGCCGCACCGTCACGCTTTGCGCCAGGCCCTTGACCGGTACTATGCCCTGGTCGGGATGCACGCTGGCACTGTAACGGCTCTGTAGAAAGGCTTGGCAACCACTCAGGGCCACGGCGGCGGCCAGGGCTGCGGCGAGACTGAGGAGGCTAAGGGGGCGGAAGGCACGCAATAACATGCTGCAAACTCCTGGCAGGACGCGGAGGGTTCGGGAATAAAAGCGCCGCTCGATAATGCCAGCACAGCTGCGGCTTTGGTTGCGCGATTTGTATTGGTTTTGCTGGATTAGTGCAGTGCCGTTCAGGCGGCCTTGGAGGCGCGCGCCAGGCCTTCGTCGAGCAGCCAGCGCGCGGCCGTGCGGGCGGCGGCTTTGTGCTGCAATTCCAGTTCGCTGAAATGCTTTTCGTGTTTGCGCCGCTCGCTCTTTTCCAATGCCTTCCAGTGCGCGTGGGTCGGCACTTGTGCGGTGGCATCGAACAACAGGTGAAATACCTGGCAGCGCGCGTCCTGGCTGAGCGCGCTGTCGAAGTTGTCGAGCAGCACCTTGATCCGGATCGCCCCTTCGATCAGTGGCAACTGGCCGTCAAGCAGGCTGCTGGCGAGTATCTGCAAGTCGGCGCCCAATCGCTCGCGGCGCTCGTCGGCCTGCTGATTCAGCAGGCGTTGCTGCGCCCATACGCGGCGCCACAGGTACAGGGCGTACAGCGCCAGGGCGGTGACCAAGGCACCGCCAGCCAGCAGCAGAAACAGGCTCAAAGCGCTCATGGGCGAATCAGGCACCGTGACATTTCTTGAATTTCTTCTGGCTGCCGCATGGGCAGGGGTCGTTACGGCCTACATCCTTCAGCGCATTGCGCACCGGCTCCTGATGGCCGTGGTTGCAATGCGGGCCGTGTACGTGGCCGTGGTCATGATCGTGCTGGTGGTCGTGTTCATGGTCGCAGTCGGGGCCATGGACGTGGGCTTGCTGGTTCATAGATACCTACTTGGGAATGAAATGGCCGGGGATTATCTCGCCATTTCGCGCGACCTGCACGTTGCGTCCGAACAGGAAGCCGGTTTTCACTTCGCCAGTGAGTCGATAGCGAATCGGCTCCTCGGGTTTTTCCAATAGTTTGACGATACGCCGCAAGTGGCGCCAAAGATTGGTGCGTACCGGCACATCGAACTCGTGATGACCATTGGCGGGCACGGTGAACCAGGTGCTGGATTCGCCTTCAGCCAGCTTCACCTCGTTGAGGTACACGCTGTAATCAAGCCCGCGCACCGGCAGACTCACCGAATTGGGGTTGTCGATACGAAAGCGCAGGACAAAATGCTGTTCGAGTAATTTGGCTCTGATGACATCGACTTTAATCAGACGG
Source organism: uncultured Pseudomonas sp. (assembly GCA_946886875.1). Next base: position 4,132 of record CAMPJN010000253.1, on the reverse strand, counting down.
ACATCCGGGTCTTTGAAACCACCTGACATCCAGGTGGAACATCCGCTGAGGCCTGAAAACAGGCTGAAAAACATCAGTAGGCTAAGTATTTTTATCGTTCGCGCCTGAAGAAACATTTCATACTCCGATATGACGCCCCAGTGTAACAAGCAACGCTTTGCCTGCAACGTGTTGTGAGGGTAAAAAAACCTGCGCCATACTGCAGGTTGAATAGGACAGGAGTGTGACCATGGCCCGTTATGAAATCGCCTTTGCCGGTCAGGTGCTACCCGGGGCGCAGTTGGAACAGGTCAAAGCCAACCTGGCAAAGCTGTTCCAGGCCGACGCGCAGCGTATTGCCCTGCTGTTTTCGGGGCGGCGGATAGTGATCAAGAACAACCTGGACGCCGCAGGGGCGGAGAAGTATCGCTCCACCATGGAACGCGCTGGCGCCTTGGCGGTGGTGCATGAAATGCCGGAGGAGATCGAAGAAATCGAGCTGGCGCCGCCGCCCGTTGCCGCGCCCGCGCAACCCGCTCCGGTGCCTGTGGCGCAGCCGGTGGAGGTTCGGGCGGAGGCGCCGGATAGTTCGACTCGGCGCCTACAGGTCGCGCCGCGGGACGAATATATGGCGGCGTTTGCCGGGGTGGATGCACCCGACTTCGGCATCGCCCCTTTGGGCGACGACCTGCAGGACGACAAGCCGGAGCCCACTGCGCCAGCGGTTGATCTGTCGCAGTTCAGCCTGGCACCCGCCGGTAGCGATATGGGCCAGGTGAAGGCCGCGCCCGCAGCACCGCCGCCGGATGTGTCGCATCTGAAATTGCAAGAGTGATAGTTCCGAAGCCCGCAATTGCGGGCTTCGGCGTATCTGGCGGTGGCGAATGGCCGCGGGCTTATCTCCTGGCGGCGGTTTGCTCGGTCGCCGCGCATTTGGCCTGGGCCTGGGTCGGGGTCAGCTCGCGAATCGAGGTGTAGAACAGTTCGCAGGTTTGCAGTTGCTCGCTTACCTGCCATTTCTGCGTACAGCTGGTCAGTGTGGCCGCGGCGTCGGCAGCTGGGTTGCGGCCCATATCGGCCTGCCAGCAGGCCGCCGTAATATCCTCGCTCATGACTTTGAGTCCGGCCTGATCGGCTTTCTGTTGGTCGCCGCCATAGTTCTCCGGGTCGGCGGCATACCAGATGTAGCTGGGATGATTGCTGCCCAGCACCGCTACGCTACGTCCGGTCTCCGGCGTGATCTGGCCAAGGCCGAGCACGCCGAGGGTTACTCCGTACTGTTGATGTACCCAATCGCGTACCGGTCCGCCAAAGGCCACCATCGGTAGCGATGGTGCTTTGCTGTCGGAATTGCGGGTCAGCTGCGCCACCATGTTGGTCTGGTACGCCTGAAAGTAGCTGTAAGTGTCTGCCAGCGAGCTGCCGGCGCTGGCTGGCGCGGCAATGGGGGCGATGTCGATGATGGTTTGATAGGCCGCGGTTTGTTCCAGTGGTATGTCGTTCTGTTCGAGCAGTTCGGCCCAACGGTCGGTGGTCTTGGACTCCAGATAGTCCTGCGCCTGGGTCAGCGAATAATCCGGTGGGAAGTGCAGCAGCTCAACGCTGCGACGGTTTTCCAGGGCCATGCCCAGCGGCAGGAAGAAATACCAGTCGTACTGCCATTTACCATCGCTATTCAGTTTGCTGGCGCCCTGGTAGGCCAGATCGCCAGCGGCGAGCAGTTGTTCGAGCGGTTTGCCGTAGCCGTCCGGTACGCCACTGATGGTCGCGTAGAGTTGGTCCTTGTGGTGGCGGACGCTGACCTTGGCGGCCTCGTAACCGTCGCGTTGCACGCTCTGCTTGAGGTAGTGCTCGACCGTTTGCGCCAGGCTCCAGTCACGGTAACAAATGACGCTGCAGTTGTTGGGATAGGCGAATAGCTGACTGACCCGCGAGGGGCTGCCCAGGGCAACCTCGACGTCCGCATGGGCGTTGGTGGCCAAAATGCACGAACCTATGGCGCTGACAAACCACTTCTGAAACCGCATACGCATCTCCTGCATCTAGTTCAAGTGCAGGCAAGCCTAGCCGGCTCTGCGCTTCAGTCCAGGCTGGAGGTTGTTAGAGATAGGCGGCGCAGCACTTCTTGAACTTCTGCCCGCTGGCGCAAGGGCAGGGATCGTTACGCCCCGCGTGCAGGGCGACTGTGGGGTCGATGAAGTACCAACGATTGTCGCGCTGAACGAACGCCGAGCGTTCGCGGTGACGATGTTCGCCGCCATTATCCTGCCAATGTGCGGTGAAGGTGACGAACGCGTGCGGCGGCTGACCGCCCAGCTCCTCGCTGCTCTCGACCTCCAGGCCGAGCCAGCGGCTTTGGCGGCTCCAGGCCGTTATGGCGTCGCGGTCCAGGGCCGATTGCTGGGCGGGCAGGGTGGTGGTTACCAGGTAATCGATCAAGCCCAGAGCATAGGCGCAATAGCGCGAACGCATCAGTGCCTGGGCGCTCGCCGCGGCCGTACCGCTGTGGCAGGGCTGGCAACACTGGGCGTATGGCTGGGCGCTGCCGCAGGGGCAGTTTTGAATAGCGCTCATGCCATTACCACCAATATTTGCCGAACATCTCGGGGTTGGCCCAGAACTTGGCGTTAAGCCAGTCAGGAACCTGTTTGTAATCGAGTATGTCGTAGGTGAACAAGCGGAGCGTCTGTTCGCCACGCTGGAAACGTTCGCTGGCTTGTAGGGCCAGGGAAAAGAAGTCGACGTCCTGCCAGTCGCTGGCTTGCGGATCGACCAACACGGCCAAGCGGCTGGCGTTCAGGTTGCGAATGCCACCGAGCAGCTCAAGCCCGGTGCGTTTGGGCAGATGCTCGAGGCAGTCGACCACCAAGGCCAGGTCGAAACGCTGTGCCGCGAGTTCTGCCGGCAGCGCGCCTGCCGCCGCGTGAGCAATCTGGCAGTCGGGATGCGCCGCCTGGTAAGCCACGACAGCGGGCAACTCGCTGGCACCGATCAGCAGCAGGCGAGTTGGGGTGTAGCGTGCCAATAACGCGGCGATGGCCTGCTGCGGAGTACGCGATGAAAGGCTTTCAGTCATTGAGGATCCTCGACCATGGACGGGAAGATTAACGCGCGCTTCAGGCTGTGGCATAGAGCGAATCTTTCGGCGCGAGATGTCAATTAGCTATGGCGCATTTTACTGCCGGCGTCTTTAATGCTTAGGTGTCGGTTTTGCGCCGATTCCCATAGGAGAGATTTATATGAGTATTGTAAGGAAAGCTGTACCCCTTATCTTGGCAACCAGTTTTCTGACCGGCTGCGCAGGTTTGCAGAAAACCGATTGGCCGACCTGTGCGGCAGTTGGTGGTGTTGGTGGCGCTGCGCTCGGCGCTATCGAAAGTTCGACCTGGGCCGGTGGCGGCGCAGTGGTAGGCGCCGGTATGGCTGCAGCTTATTGCTGGGTGCATGGTGCTTCGGACGAACAAGTAGTCATGGTTGAAGAAGTCATGGTTGAAGAAACCGTGCCTGCAGAACCTGCTGCCGAAGCCGTTCGTGTCGAACTGGATGTGAAATTCGATTTCGATAAAGCCCAGGTTAAGGATGGCAGCTACGGCGACATCAAGAACCTTGCTGACTTCATGAACCAGTACCCGCAAACCACCACCGTGGTTGAAGGTCATACCGACTCCGTCGGTACCGATGCATACAACCAGGGTTTGTCCGAGCGCCGCGCCAATGCTGTGCGCGAAGTGCTGGTCAACCAGTACGGCGTATCGGGTGATCGTGTCAACGCGGTAGGTTACGGCGAAGCTCGTCCGGTGGCTGACAATGCTACTGACAGCGGTCGTGCGATCAACCGTCGTGTAGAAGCGGAAGTCGAAGCACGCCCTTAAGGCATGCGCAGCCCAGGCAATGAACTCGATAGACTGGCAAGGTGCCATATTTCGATTTGTTAAGCCTGGGCGGTAGGTCTTTACTTCTGTGTTACCGACAGCTACGTCGGTGACACAGGAGATCTACCATGAGAGCTCGAATCTCGAGGTCTATAGTCACCTTTCTCTTGGCCAGTAGTGTTCTTTCCGGTTGCGTCACAACTTCCAGTACGGGAGATGCGCCGTTAAACCAAGGGAATTGGCCCCTGTGCAGTGCGATTGGCGGTCTGGCCGGTGGTGGC
>CAMPJN010000252.1 GCA_946886875.1 uncultured Pseudomonas sp. | reverse complement strand
GCAACCGCATCGGCCGCGAAGACCAGGGCGATTACCACATCAACTTCTACGGTTCTTCCTTTATTGCCGACCAGTTCGGCGCCAAGGTGCAGGAAGCCAACGAAACCGACGAGGCGGTGCTGATGCACACCTTCGATCTGGATCAGCTCGAGCATATCCGCAGCGCCTGGGGCAGCTTCCGCGACCGCCGGCCGAACCTCTATGGGCCGATCAAGACCCTGGATGGCTCGCTGGAATCCTGATGTGGGGGGGGCTTTAGCCGCGAATAGCCGTTATTGCGGCTAACGGCTAGACGCCCCCAACCCTTGCTGGCGCCAGCCATACAAGCCCACGCACACCTGGATCGCCAGCAAGCTGGCTCCTACATAAGCACCGCTCAATGCAGGTAGATACGATGACCACCCTTACCAGCACCCCACGCGCGGACGGTTTCCGCATGCCAGCGGAATGGGAAGCGCACAGCCAGACCTGGATGGTCTGGCCCGAGCGCCCGGATAACTGGCGCCTTGGCGGCAAACCGGCCCAGGCGGCGTTCGGCGCCGTGGCCAGGGCCATTGCCGAGTTCGAGCCGGTGACCGTCTGTGTATCCGCCGGGCAATACGAGAATGCCCGCGCCCGCCTCGCCCAGGACAATATCCGCGTCGTCGAGATGACCACAGATGATGCCTGGGTACGCGACACCGGCCCGACCTTCGTCACCGACGACAGCGGCCAGGTGCGTGGGGTCGACTGGCGCTTCAACGCCTGGGGCGGCCTCGACGGCGGACTCTATGCCAACTGGCTGCGCGACGATCAGGTCGCCAGCAAGATCCTCGAGATTGAAGGCTGCGCGCGCTATCGCACAGAGGATTTCATCCTCGAAGGCGGCTCCATCCATGTCGACGGCGAAGGCACCCTGATCACCACCGAGGAATGCCTGCTCAACCGCAACCGCAACCCGCACTTTAGCCGTGAAGAGATCGAAGGCCTGTTGCGCAGCCACCTGGCCGTCGACACTGTGATCTGGTTGCCGGAGGGTTTGTTCAACGACGAGACCGATGGCCACGTCGACAACTTCTGCTGTTATGTGCGCCCCGGTGAAGTGCTGCTGGCCTGGACCGACGACCCACAGAACCCCAACTACCCGCGCTGCCAGGCGGCCATGCGAGTGTTGGAGAGCGCCCGCGATGCCAAGGGCCGACAACTGATGGTGCACAAGATGCCGATCCCCGGCCCGCTGCATGCCACGGCCGAGGAATGCGCCGGCGTAGACCTGGTCGCCGGCAGTCAGGCGCGCGACCCGTCGATCCGCCTGGCCGGCTCCTACGTCAACTTCCTGATCGTCAATGGCGGCATCATCGCGCCGAGCTTCGACGACCCCATGGATGCCGAAGCGAAAGCCATTCTTCAGCGACTGTTCCCCGAGCGCCGGGTAGTGATGGTGCCGGGCCGGGAAATTCTGCTCGGCGGCGGCAATATCCATTGCATCACCCAGCAGCAACCGGCACCGCAACGGCGCTGAGTTGGCGAGAAGTCCCGATGGTCCGCCACCTGGCAGCAGGTGGCAGTGGCGAGTTCCTGGCCGAGCCGAACGGTCGGCCAGGGCTGTGGTTGTTACTGCTTGATCTTGCAGGTACTGATACCCAACAGCCGATAGGCCGGGCAGAAACTGAACAGCCCGGTAGCCAGCGCTACCAGACCGATCCAGCCCCATAGGCCGATCACCCCGGTGACGCTCAGGCCGATCAGGAGCAGGCCGACGACGATGCGCAGGCTGCGATCCAGGGTGCCAAGGTTGCTTTTCATAACGACCTCCCGATGCGCCGGCGTTCCAGCGCGCTGAATAGCCACATTCCGGCCAACATGGCCAGAACGAACACAATTGCTTGCCAGTGGCCGCTCAGCAGAATCGCCAACGCGGGCCCCGGGCAGATGCCGGCAATACCCCAACCGACACCGAACAACAGGCCGCCGCCGATCAGTCGGCGATCCAGCTGCTTGTTCTGCGGCAACTGCATGGGCGCATCGAGCAACGAGCGCTCGTGCTTGCGCGCCCAGGTGAAGGGCAACAGGGCGGTGGCGACGGCCGCAGCCATCACCAGCGCCAGGGACGGGTCCCAGGCCCCCGCCAGATCGAGAAAACCCAGGACCTTGGCCGGATTGGCCATACCGGCCAGCAACAGGCCGAGGCCGAACAGCAGACCAGCCAGCAACGCAGTCAGTTTGCGCATATTCAGCCTCCGAGCAGATGACGCAGGACAAACACCGTGCAGAAACCGGCGGCCATAAACACCAGCGTGGCCACCACCGAGCGCAACGACAGCCGCGAGATACCGCATACCCCATGGCCGCTGGTGCAGCCGGCGCCATAGCGGGTGCCGACTCCGACCAGCAGACCGGCCACCGTCAGCCCCAGCCAACCGTTCTGGAACTCGATCGCCGGCAGCTCGCCGAACAGCCGCCAAAGCAGCGGCGCGAGCAACAACCCGAGCAGAAACAGGGCTTTCTCGCCGCGCCCCTCGCCGCCTTCAAGCACACTGCCGAGCAAACCACTGATGCCGGCGATGCGCCCGTTGAGCAACACGAACAGGCTCGCCGCCAAGCCGATCAAGGCGCCACCGGCCAGCGCGCTCCAGGGGCTGAAATGCAGCCAGTCGATGGCGAACCCATCCAGAACAACCCCGTCAATAGCCATTTATTCCTCCTTCGCACAGAACTGTTGGTAAAGCGTGTCGATCACCGCCAAAGCGGCCGGACTGCAAATGCGGTAATAAATTTGCTTACCCTCGCGTCGGGTTTCCACCAGGCCCTCGCGACGCAGCACGGCCAATTGTTGAGACAACGTCGGCTGCTGAATGCCCAGCAGATTTTCCAATTCGCTGACATTGCGTTCGCCCTGGGACAGCTGACAGAGCAACAGCAAGCGGTCGGGATTGCTCAACGCCTTGAGCAACTGGCCCGCCGCGTCGGCATTGGCGCGCAGTTGCTGAATATCGAGGGTGGTTTCCGGTGGCATCGTGGACGGCTCTTCTCACTTAATATGAAAACAATATATTGATTTGTATATTGACTAGCAATAGACCCGGACGTATTGCTTCACCCGCACCGGATGAAACATCGCGCCATCAAATGCCACCCGCATATCCATCCAACAAAAAAGCCCTTACCAATGTAAGGGTTTTTTTGCGCCGGCTACGCCAACAGCGCTGACGCATTCACTCGATCATCCACGCTTGCGGCTATTGAGCCTGGAATGTTCCCATCGGCTTCGGCGGCTGGAGCGGAACGGCCTGCAGTTTCAGCTCAGGCTTGGGCGGTTGTGGCTGGGCCTGCGGTGCCCGCAGGCGCAATTCGGGTTGCGGCGGCTGAGCCTGCGGCGCTTGCAGTTTCAGCTCGGGCTTCGGTGGTTGCGGCTGCTGAGGCTGTTTGACGCCTTTGCCTTGAGCCCCCAGGCCACCGTTCAGGGTGCTGGTGCAGATCACTTCAAGGTCGACCTTTTGCGACTGCAGCTTGTTCGGGGCGAGTACGTTGAAGCGATAACTGCGCTTGACCAGGGTGCCCTGGATATTGGCCTTGAGCGTGTCGATTGCCTGGGGTTTCTGCAGTGCGCTGGGCTTGAGCGAGACCTTCTGCATGATCACTCGCTGACTTGCCTCGCCAGGCTTGCCCGGCAGAGTACTGGTCTGCTGCACGGCCGCTTCCTGGCCATTCAGGGCTTCCAGCCAGTACTTGATCTCGCCGCCACCGACACCTTTGACAGTGGCCTTGAGGGTGATCTCGCTCGGGCAGACGGTGACCAGCTTGTTCTGCAGGGCAACCAGCTCCACGCTGGAAACCGCGAAGGGCTTTACCGCCAGACCGTTCGGGCCATTCATGTTGGTCAGCGGCGCGACCTTGTCGGCAATCGCCGGGTTGCCCAGGCATTTGATGGTAATAGGCGCCGTGTTGTCGTGTTCATAACGTTCGTGGGACTCGGGGCGCGAAGTATTCGGGCCACCGCCTTCGGAGTACCAACCGTCCAGATGCAGCGGCGCCGTCAGCTTGACGTTGAAGCCCTGACGCAGCACTGCGTTGAGCGTCTTGCCCTGCTTGAGCCGGTTGTCCTTTTCAAAGCTGCAATAGCCCGAGATGTCGGTACCAGGAATGCCATCCGGAACCAGATATTTGAAGGGAACATTGAGATTGACGATACCGCTCTTGGCCATCATCTGTGCCGAGGTCAGGCTGTATATCTGCGTGTCCTGGTAGTACTTGCCATAGGCCTCCCGGGGGCCGCCCTTGGATTCGCCGACATGCAGAAAGGCGTGGTAGGTATGGTGGTTGGGCTTATAGGCCCAGGTATGGGCGTATTCGATGCGCATTTTCACGATATCGCTCGGTACCACGGACCAGTGCCCCTGCTGGTCCAGCTGAACCTGCACGGTGTGCGACTGCTCGCCAATGGGAATGGCTTTGATCATCTTCCAGCTCAGGGCTGCGGCCTGGACCTGGGTACCAGTCAACAGCAGGGCCAAAGCCAGGCCTTTTAGGGCAAAACGGGAGTGAGTGGCTTGCATGAGCGTCGATCCTAGAGAGTGGGGCACCGAATGCGCCTGACACCCCTCTGTCGTTGGCTGCTCTTGAAAGGGTTCAAACTATTTGATCAGCCGTCTCGAAAGACTGAGTACGCAGCGGCTATCAAGAAAAAGCCCAAGGCTCGCGACCTCATCGCCGGCTGGCGCAGCCGTGGCCGATGAGGCCTTCTTTCGATTGCGGCTGCGCAGCGCCCTTCCCAGGGCATTTGCTCAACGACATTTGGGCAGATGCGCCAGACCTCTGCCGTAGACAGAGTCCGGTCCTGGATCGCCCAGATCCCGGGCCTGGGCACTTAGGGCGGTGGCGGAAGATGCCAGGGCCAGGGCAGCGCTGACGAAGGGGGCAGCAAAAGAAGTGCCGCTGGCGAAGTAGCCCTGGCCGTTTTCGTCCAGGGTCCAGATATCCTCGCCGGGCGCGACCAATGCCAGCTCAGGGCCGTAGTTGGACTGGCGCGCCCGTCGCAGGCGCGCATCCACCGCGCCCACCGCGATCACCGAGGCATAGGCGGCGGGGTAGCGAATGCGGGCCACGCCATCATTGCCGGCCGCGGCGACGAATGCCATGCGCGGCGCCAGCTGCTCGAAGGTACGCTCCAACAGCCGGCTGTAGGAGCCGCCGAAACTCAGGTTGACCACCCGCACCGGCGGCTGGATTCCGGCCAGCTGATCGAGCGCCTGGATCACCCAGTCGCTGCGGGTATGCAGGCCCGCCTCGGCATCCTCGCCGAACACACCCAGCGCATGCAGACTGGCGCCCGGCAGCAACCCAGCCACTTGCACGCGACCCAGCAGCAAGGCGGCGACCGCGCTGCCATGTTGCGCTGCCATGCCAGCACCAGGGCTGAATTGTGCGGGCAACAGGCTCAGGTAGTGCAGGTCGGCATCGATGAATTCCGCCAACTGGGTGTTAACCGGGCCATCGAGCATCGCCAACACCAAACCGGCACCGCATTGCTGCGATGCCGGTTGTATGCGGCCCATGGCGCGCTGGCCCCAATTGCGCAACGCCTCGGGCGGCGGTGGTGGTGTTGACAGAGGTCGATAGCGCAGATTGAGTTCCTGCTGCCAATCGGGGAACTGACGGCGCAGCTGTTGTTCCAGCTGCGGTAGATCGATTCCGGGCGGGATTCGGTAGACGCTGATGACCCGGCCCAAATGCGTCAGCTGTTGACGCCGCACTATGGTCAGCTTGAACGCCTGCAGCGCAAGGCGCTGGTGTTGCGCTTCGTCGAGGTTGCGACTGACCACCAGCCACTCGCGCAGCACCGGCAGCTCCTCCAGCGGCGGGGGCTGCACACCGCGCCATTGCTCCGGCGCTGCCTGCAGGCT
>CAMPJN010000251.1 GCA_946886875.1 uncultured Pseudomonas sp. | reverse complement strand
CCGAAGCTGTTGTGTTTGTGTTCCAGCTTGCCGGCGCGGTACCAGGCTTCGCCCAGCTCGCCGCCGCCGCGCACATGGGCGATGGCGAAGACGAAACCGCGGTCCAGCAGGCTCAAACGGGCGTGGGAAAACCAGGGGTCGAGGCTTTCGCCGTAGGCCCCGTAGCCGTAGAGGTAGAGCGGGGCGGGCACGCCGCCGCTGAGTACCTCATGCCTGGCCACCAAACTGATCGGTACCTGGGTGCCGTCGCTCGCCGTGGCCCACAGGCGTTGGCTGATATAGGCGTCGGCGTCGAACGGGCCTTCCACCGGGGTTTGTTTGAGCACCAGCTGGCTGCCGTCGCGCAGGTCGAGTTGGCGGATCTGCGCCGGACGGTTGAGCGCTTCGTAGCGCAGGCGAATCACCGGGCTGGCGAACTCCAGGTTGTCCTGCACATGCAGGCTGTAGGCCGCATCGGGCAGCTGCACGCGGTAGGTCGGGTGACCCTGAGGCTGTACCTCGATGATCGGCAGGCCGCTTTCGCGCAGGCTGAGGATCAGGGCGCGGGCATTCAGGCTGATGTCTTCGAGCATCACTTGCGGGTCATGGGCGCGCAGTGATCGCCAGTGCTCGCGGGTCGGCGCTGCGTCGTCTTCGGCGCAGAACAAGGCGAAATTGATCCCGCTCTGATTGCTGCGGATCAACCAGGCCCAATCGCCATCGAGCTTGCCGTGGTCGACGTAATATTCGTGGCCCTCTTCGCGCGGTGCCAGGCAGGTGAAGGACGCCTTTGGCCTGTCGGCGTCCAATACCCAGGTTTCGCTGGTGGTCTTGCTGCCTAGCAGCAAGACCAGTTGGCGCTCGGAGCTGCTGCGGTAGCAGTTGAGAAAGAAACGGCCGTCGTCTTCGTGGAACACCAGTTCGGCACTATCGCTGCCCAGACGGTGGCGATAGAGCTTGTGCGGCCGATGGCAATCGTCCAGCTCGCCGAAGAACAGGGTCTGGCTGTCGTTGGCCCAGGTCATGCTGCCGTCGCAATCGGCGAAAGGCAGTTCATGGATGGCGCCGTTGCTCAGCTCTTTGACGAACAAGCGGTAAATCTCGTCGCCGCTGCAATCCAGGCTGTAGGCCAGACGCTGTTGGTCCGGGCTGATGCTGAAACTGCCGAGGGAGAGGAAGCCGCCCTCGGCCAGGGCGTTGGGATCGAGCAGCAAGTATTCGCCGCTTATATCGACCGTGAGCGAGCCGTCGGCCGGCTTCGGGCAGCGGTAATGCCGTGGGTATTCGTCGCCGGCGGTGGTGCGTTGGTAATAGAGGTAACCGCCCCAGGGCGTGGGCAGCGACAGATCGGTTTCGCGGATGCGGCCCTTGATTTCCTGGAACAGGGCTTCGCGCAACGCGCTTTGCCCAGCGAGCTCGGCCTCGAGATAGGCGTTTTCCGCCTGCAGATAATCGAGTACCTCAGTGGCGTCGCGGTTTTCCAGCCAGCGATAAGGGTCGCTGCCATTCTCTATACGGGCGATAGGCGCATGGGACATAAGACAACTCCAAAAACACGGTCGACAGCGGGGGACGCCGAGCCCGGCAAAAGCCGCTATCATAAGCCGCACTTCGCAAGCCGGCCGTTGAAATATTCGGCGGCGCTGGGTTTTTCCCCGGACTGTAGCTCCGCTTCGATATAAACAGGCTGTTTAATGACTGAGAACGACTATCTACTTGCCTGGGGCGCCTATGCTGTCGCCGCTGCCGGTTGCCTTTTGGTGTGGTTTCGCCTGACGCGCTGGATGTGGCGCTATCTGCGCGAACCGCTGCGGGTGCTGGTGGCGGTTTTGTTGTTCAGCCCGACCATCGTCGACCCGGTAAAAGAACTGTTCGCCCCTGCCATCGCCGTTACCGCCATGGATATGTTATTCAAGGTTGGCAATAACGCCTGGCGTGCAGTGGCCGACCTGTCCATCTACGGCTTGGCTGCCTTCACCCTGTATCTACTCTTCGTGGGCGCGCGTTGGTTGCTGCAACGCGGGCTGCGCGAGCGCCGCGGCCCGGCTGTCAGTGGCGAGAGCGACTATGAACCGACCATGCGCGAGAGACTGCTGCAGGATCGCGACGACGGCGATACCCGTTACGATCGCAATGGCGACCGGCGTCTGCGTGTAGAGCCCCGGCTTTAATAGCTGCTCTGCGTAGCTGCGCTGGCGCGGGCGCTTGCGTCCACTGCGCTGGACCGTCAGCATAAGCCCACTGTCATCAAGGAGGGCTTATGGACTGCGTGTTCTGTGCAATCGTCGAGGATCGGCTGCCCGCCCATCGGGTATACGAGGACGAGCATTTCATCGTGCTGCTGGATATATTCCCGCTGCGTCCGGCCCATCTATTGATTGTCAGCCGCGAGCACGCACCTTTGCTCAAGGATCTATCGGCCGCCGCCCGCGACCGTTTGCTACTGCTGGCGGGGCGCATCGCCGCCGCCTTGCGCGCCAGCGACTACGCGGCGCCGGGCCTGAACTTCGTGATCAACGACGGTCCCTCGGCCAACCAGCATGTACCCCACCTGCATTTACACCTGATTCCGAGACGCTCCGGCGATCTGTCGCGGTTGCTCTGGCGCGCGCTTACGCGCTTCCTGCCGTTGGGTCGTAAGCGCCTGGAGCAGGGCTTCCAACAGCAGGCGCAGCGTTTGCGCGAGGCCTTGGCCGCTCTGGGCGATGGAGCCGAGCATGTGTGAATTGCTCGGCATGAGCGCCAATGTGCCTACCGATATCGTCTTCAGTTTTACCGGCTTGATGCAGCGCGGCGGCCGCACCGGACCGCATCGCGACGGCTGGGGCATCGGCTTCTACGAAGGCCGCGGTCTACGCCTGTTCCAGGACCCGCGGGCGAGCAGCGAGTCCGAGGTGGCGCGGCTGGTGCAGCGCTATCCGATCAAGAGCGAAGTGGTGATCGGCCATATCCGCCAGGCCAATGTCGGCCGCGTGTGCCTGGCCAACACCCATCCCTTTGTGCGGGAAATGTGGGGCCGCAACTGGTGTTTCGCCCATAACGGTCAGCTCGCGGATTTGACCCCGGCATTGGATTTTTACCGGCCGATTGGCGATACCGACAGCGAGGCGGCGTTTTGCGATCTGCTCAATCGTCTGCGCGGCACCTTTGCCGAGCCTGCGACGATCGAGGCGCTTTTGCCGACCCTGGTCGATGCCTGTGCCGGCTACCGGCGGCAAGGGGTATTCAATTGCCTGCTCAGCGATGGCGACTGGCTGTTCAGCTTTTGTTCGAGCAAGCTGGCGCATATCACCAGACGCGCACCTTTCGGTCCGGCGCATTTGAAGGATGCCGATATGCAGGTGGATTTCCAGGCGGAAACCACGCCCAAGGATGTGGTCACGGTGGTGGCCACCGAGCCGCTGACCGATAACGAGAACTGGCAGCTGTATCGGCCGGGCGAATGGCGCTTGTGGCGCGGCGGCGAATGCATCGCCCAGGGCATGGCGGATTGAAACCACTGCGCTCGGTTTGCGGGTTTTTGCAGTTCTATTAGGGATGGGAATCGATGTTTAGAAGTTATCTGCGGTTGGCGCTGTTCGCCCTGGGGCTGTTGGTTGGGGTGCAGGTGCCGGGCTTTATCGATGACTACGCCAAGCGGGTCGAGGCCCATCGCATCGAGGCGGAGAACAGCCTGAAGGGCTTCCGGCAAACCGCCAGCCGCTTCTTCAAGGGCGATCTCGATGCCCTGGTGGCGCATTACCAGGCCAGTAACGACCCGGTGATGCGCAGCGATGCGCAAAGTGTCGGCGAGTTGGTCGAGCGCTCGCGCTGGCTCGAACGGGAATGGCAGGCCATGCAGGGTTCCTGGGTGACCCAGGTCTGGCACCTGACCACGGCTGCGGATCGCGAGTTGATGGCGGAAACCGTAGCTGCCTATCGCTATCAGGTACTGCTGGCGCCCGAGGCGATCGCCTGGGGCATCGCCTGCGCCATGCTGCTGGCTTGGTTGATCGAAAGCCTGCTGCTGGCGATCGGTATGTTGTTCGGTATTGGGCGCAGTCAGCAGACCCAGCAGCGTCACTGGCGCTAGTTGTTCACGGCTCGAAGCGATCATCGTCCTGACGCAGGCTGCCGGCTATGGCAAGAAAGCCGTCGCGGAGCCGTTGGTCGTCATGGATCGCGTTGCTGACACTGGCGCGAATGAACTGCGGCACGGCATTACGCCCGACGGCGAAGGCTTCCGCCGGGCTGACCAGGTAACCCTTGTGCCTGAGTTCGGCCTCGATCGCCGAGGCGCGCCAGGGTTCGGGCACCTCGATCCAGAAATGTGGGCTCTGCGGTTGGCTGCGGTAGTTCAACCCCTCGAGCAGGCCGCCGACCAGCTCTTTGCGCCGCTCGATCTCGGCGACCTGCTGACGTAGCAGCGTCAGCGCCGTACCGTCTTCGATCCATTGGCTGGCCAGCTCTTGGGTCAGCGGTGTGGCCATCCAGCAACTGGCCCGCAGCGCTGCGGACAAGCGCCCGATCAGCGCTTGCGGCGCGTGCAGATAGCCCACTCGCAAACCGGCGGCCAGCGCCTTGCTCAAACTGCCGATCAGAATACTGCGCTCGGGGGCAAACAGGCTCAGTGGCGGCGGTCGCCGTTCCAGCAGTACGGCATGGGCTTCGTCTTCCAGGATCAGCAAATTGTGTTCGCGGCACAGCCGGGCGATGGCTTGCCGGCGTTCAAGGGAGAGCACCGCGGTGGTCGGGTTCTGCAGCGTCGGCGTGCAGTACAGCGCCGCGACCCTATTGCCTCGGCACAGCTCGTCGAGGGACTCGGGGATCAGCCCTTGTTCGTCCATCTCGATACCCAGCAATTTGATCCCGAGCAAGCGTGCGGCGCCGATCAAACCGGGATAGCTGAGCTGTTCGGTGACCAGCGTATCGCCGGCGCGAAATAGCGCGGTAAGGGCGCAAAGCAGTCCGTGTTGGCCGCCGTTAACACAGAGAATCTGCTCCGCCTGGGCGACGAAGCCAGCGTGGCTCAACCAACGTGCGCCCGCCTGGCGATGGCGTGGCTGGCCCGGTTCCGGGCTGTACAGGGCTAACGCGTGCAGGCGCTGCGGGTTGTCGGCCAGTTCGCGCAGGCTATGGGCGAGCAACGCCGTTTCCTGCCCTGGAATGTGCATGTTGCGGCTCATATCGTAGTGCTGCGGCGCTTCGCTGACGTTGCGAAAACCGCTGTCGCGCTGGCGCTCCAGGCCCTGTTGACGGACGAAGGTGCCGTCGCCCACCCGCGCCACCACCAGGCCCATGCGTTCCAGTTCGGCATAGGCGCGGCTGATGGTGCCGATGGTCACCCCTAGCTGGTCCGCCAGAATGCGTTGCGGCGGCAGTTTGGCACCGGCCTCCAGGGTGCCGGCAATGATGCCGGTTTCCAGTGCCTGGGCCAGGCGTTTGTATTTCACGCCCTGGCCGTTTTCCAGGGCGTTCCGGAGAATTGATAGGGTGTCAATAATTGTTTTGACAGTCATTTTTCATCCGAATACTTTGTTTTTAGGGTGTCAATATCGCTTGGATTGTCACCCTTTTTTAGGAATGAACAAACATAAAGGATGAATCACACCCATGCCAACCTCTGCCGCCACTGCTAGCAGCGCACCCGCGCATAAATCATGGTTGGCCGCTTTGATCACCAGCCTGCTGTTTCTGATCGTCTGTTTGAGTTGGGGCACCACCTGGCTGGGAATCAAGATCGCCGTGGAAAGTGTGCCGCCGCTGACCGCAGCCGGGCTGCGCTTTCTTATCGCCTTCCCGTTGTTTCTCGGCTTCGCCTGGTTGCGCCACGAGCTGATCGTTTTTCCCCGCGGCCGCGCCGGCTTCGGCGTATTCGTCACCTTGGCTTATTTCAGCCTGCCCTATTACCTGCTCAACTATGGCGAGATGCATGTGTCGTCGGGGCT
>CAMPJN010000250.1 GCA_946886875.1 uncultured Pseudomonas sp. | reverse complement strand
GCTAAAGCCCCTCCAACAAAAGCCAATCGCGGCGTTACCGGAGGTGTGGGAGCGGCCGGGCGGCGCTCCGCTTTAGCCGCAATGGGGTCAGCACGGACCAGACTAACGCCCAAAAAACCGATAAAACTCGCGCAATTCGGCCTGGGTGTCGCTGACGCTGACCGGGGTGAAACAGAGGTCGTGGTGGGTCGGGCATTGCGCCAGGCGGCTGAGGTCGAGCGGGTGCAGCCAGCCGAGCAGCGGGTAGCCGCCCATGGTCGGATGGTCGGCCTGAAGGATGATCGGTTGGCCGTCCGGCGGCACCTGGATGGCGCCGCGGCTGACGCCCAGCGACCATTGCCGCTTGGGCGCTTGCAGGGCTTCGCCGATCAAGCGGGCGCCCATGCGGTCGGACTGCGGGCTGAGGCGCCAACAGCGGGCGAAAAAACCCTGCAACTGGTCCTCGTCGAAACTCGCCGCGTCGCCGCCGGTAATCACCCGCAGTAATGGTCTGGCGCGGTAGTCCGGCTGATAGGGCCAGGGCACGCTGGCCTTATGGGCGAAGGACCCCGGCCGGCACACCAGCAGATCGCCGCTTTGCAGCTTGTCACCGCGCCCATGCAGGCCACCGAGATTTTCCCGCTGGTGGCTGCTGACGCTGCCCAATACCGGCGCCGCGCGAAACCCGCCGGCCACCGCCAGGTAGGCGCGCTGGCCACTGCGGGCAAAACCCAACCGCAGATGCTGGCCGGCGCGCACTGGCAGACGCGACCACCCTGGCTGCGTCTCGCCATCGATGCTCAGCGGCATGTCGGCGCCACAACAGGCGACCCAGGTATCCAGCTGGGCCTGCAATTCGATATCGCCCAAGGCGATTTCCAGCAGCGGCGTGCCCCAGGGGTTATTCAGCAGGCGATTGGCCCAGGCCGATGCATGCAGATCCAGGGGCCCGGCCGGCGATACGCCGAGGTGCTGCCAACCCCGCCGACCGCTGTCCTGCAGCAGGCTCAAGGGCCCTGGCTTGAGCACCGACAGGCCCTTCATAGGCGCCCGCCCTCGGCGCTGAAGCTGCGTTCGTCGATCGCCCGGAAACGCACCCGGTCACCCAATGCCAGGGCGCACGGCGGCTCGCGCTGGGCATCGAACAACGGCCAGGGGCAATGCCCGAGCAGATGCCAACCACCCGGCGAGCTGTGTGGATAGATTGCGGTCTGCCGCTCGGCGATCGCCAGGCTGCCGGCCGGCACCAGTACTCGCGGGGTGGCGCGGCGCGGCAGGCTCAGCAGAGGGTGCAGTTCGCCGAGATAGGCGAACCCCGGGGCGAAACCTATGGCGCCGACGCGGTACTCGGCACCGACATGCAGGGCGATCACCTCGGCGATGCTGAGCCTGCAAAGCCGCGCAACCTCGGGCAGATCCTCGCCGATATAGCAGATGGGGATTTCGTGCAGATGCCCGACCGGCGCGGCGCAGGGTTGCTCGATCCACTGTTCGAGCAGCGGCGTCAGCTGAGCGGCCAGGGCCTGGTGATCGGTGCGGGTCAGGTCGTAGTGCAACAGCAGGCTGGTCCAACCCGGCACCAGATCGGTGAGCAACGGCCCCAGGACCAGACGAATGCGCTCGGCCAGCTGAGCGATACGCGGCGCCAGGCTCGCATCCGGCTGGTCGGCCAGCACCAGCAGCAGGGCTTCGGCGCCAGCGGGTTCGAGGCGGATCACGTGGCGTCCAGCATCGCTCGCAAACGCCGTAACACGGCCAACGACTCGGCATTGTCGCCATGGACGCAGAGGCTGTCGGCACGCAGTTGCAACGGTTTACCGTCGATATCGGCGAAGGCCTCGCCCTGGGCGATGGCCAGGCCCTGCTCGAGAATCCGTTGCGGCTCGCGATGCACCGCGCCGGACAAACGTCGCGGCGCCAGTTGGCCATCGGCCAGGTAGGCGCGATCGGCGAAGGCCTCGAACAGCAACGGCACATCGGCTTCATCGGCCAGACGCAACTCGCGGCTGTTGTCGCTCAACGCCAGGGTCATCAAGGGTAAGCCCTGGCGATAGCTGGCACAGGCCTCGAGCACCGCGACGAACAGGGCGTCGTTGCAAACCAGTTCGTTGTACAGCGCGCCGTGTGGTTTGACGTAGGCCAGGCGGCTACCGGCGGCGCGGCAGAAGGCATCCAGCGCGCCAATCTGATAGAGCACCACGGCCGTCACTTCATCAGGCGAAAGCGCCATATGGCGACGGCCGAAACCGAGCAGGTCGGGATAGCCCGGGTGGGCACCGATGCTCACTCCATGCTCCACCGCCAGCTCGACGGTGCGCTGCATGGTCATAGGGTCGGAGGCATGAAAACCGCAGGCCAGGTTGGCCTGATCGATCAGCGGCATGGCGTGGGCATCGTCGCCCATGCTCCAGACGCCGAAGCTTTCGCCCATATCGCAGTTCAACAGGATTTTTTTCATGGCTCCAAGCTTAGAACCAGAGCAAGGGCGACACCAGCTGGATATAGCTCAGGGCTGTGTTTTTTTGCAGCGGTGCGGTTGCCCGCAAAAGCGCCCCGGGCGTCGTTGGGCTGGTTGCCGGACTGTGGGAGGGGCTTCAGCCGCGATTGCCGCCGTTGAACGCTCGCCGCTAAAGCGCCTCCCACATGCTTCCGCTTGTCCGCCATCTGGGTGGCCAATGGTGGACAAGGCTTTGCCATCGTCACCCTACACAGCTCCTGTCGCCCGGATAAGTCTCGGCGCAATCCGGGATGGTCGTCCCCCGGGTTGAGCGGGAGCATAGGACCTACAACTCAGTAGACATCGCGGCGATAACGCCCTTGCTCGTTCAACTTCTCGACTGCCGCCTCACCCAACACTTCGCGCAGCACCCGGTCGACGCCGCTGGCCATGCCGTCGAGGCTGCCGCAAACGTAAATCGCCGCGCCGGCAGCCAGCCATTCGCCCAGCTGTTCGGCGCACTCGCTCAGGCAATCCTGCACATAGCGCTTGTGCGCCTGGTCGCGGGAGAAGGCCAGGTCCAGACGCACCAGGTCGCCGCTGGCCAGCCAGCCTTGCAACTCGTCCTGGCAATAGAAGTCGTATGCGGCGTTGCGTTCGCCGAACAGCAGCCAGTTATCCCGCTGCCCAGCGGCGATGCGCGCCTTGAGCAGGCTGCGCAATCCGGCCAGGCCGGTGCCGTTGCCAATCAGAATCAGCGGGCGCTCGTCTGTCGGCAGGTGAAAGGCGCTGTTGCGCCGTACCCGCGCCAGCACGCGTTGCTGCAAGGGGGCGTATTCGCTTAGCCAACCGGAACCTATGCCCAGCGAACCATCGGCGTGCCGCTCCTGGCGCACTATCAGCTGCAACATGCCGTCGCTGGGCAGCGAGGCGATGGAATAGTCGCGCGGCGCCAAGGGTGCCAGGGCGTCAAGCAAGGCCTGGGCATGCAGACCGAGCAGATGGGCGAAGCTGTCCGGTAGCTGCTTGCTGGCCAGGGCCTGGCGTAACGACTGTTGCAAGCCGTCGAGGGTTACCGGCTCGTCGCCATCCAGACCGAAGCGTTGCAACCAGGCGCGTACTACTGCGTCGGCCTGGCGCGGTTGCACCTGCAGGATATCGCCGGCCAGCCAGTCATCGCAGGGCTCGCCGCGCAGCCCGATCAGATAGGTGGGTGCGCCCTGGCTGCCGGGGTTGAGCAGCTCGCGCTGATGCAACGTCCACAGGCCAAAGGCAGTAGTCACGTTATCTAGCGGCTGGGCGCCGGTCAGCGCGCGGAGCTGACGCTGCCAGTCGGCCAAGGCCAGTCCATCGCCGGCATCCACTTGCACCGGTTCGAACAGGCTGCGCGCGCCTTGTCGACCGAGCCAACAGTGCAAGCGCTCGGCGAAGCCGCAGAAATGCCGATACTGACGATCGCCGAGGGCAAGCATGGCGTAGCGCAGGTTCGGCAGGCCCAGGGCCTTGCCGAGCAACTTACGCTCGAAGCCACGGGCGCTGTCCGGCGCTTCGCCGTCGCCGAAGGTGCTGACCACAAACAGTGCGTGCTGCGCTTCGCTCAAGGCCTGGCGGTCAAGGCGCGCCAGCGGCTCGACCCGCACGCCATGACCGGCCGCCTGCAGTTGCCCGGCGGTTTGCCAGGCCAGCTGTTCGGCGAACCCGCTCTGACTGGCGAAGCCGATCAACCAATCGCGCGTAGTCCCGCCCGTGGGGGATAGTGCCTTGCGTGCGGCCAAAGCTGCGCGCTTTCTGCGTCGGCGATCGAGGTACAGCAACCAGCCGGTAATAGCGAACAGCGGCATGCTCAGGCTGGCCAGAAACATCAGGATGCGCCCGGTCAGGCCAAAGTAGCTGCCAACATGCAGGGCATAGACGCTGGTCAGCAGCCGATCGCCCAACGCCTGTTGGCGATAGCGCCGGTTGCGACTCGGCGCGCCACTCTGCGGGTCCAGCGTCACCTGGTTGAAGGCGCGCGCATGGGGGGCGTCATCGAGCAGGTAGAACACCGTGGCCGGCTGACCGGCCGCAGCCGGCAGGCGCAGGCTGTAGCCGCTCAATTGCGGCCCGGCGGCCTGTTGCAACCCAGCCCAGAGCGCCGCATGGTCCACCGCAGGCATGCCTTCGCTCGCGGGCGGAGCGCCACGTTCGCGGGGTTTTCCGGCCGGTTCACTGCTGAGCAGAGCGGTCAGCCCTTCGCGGTACCAGCCGTAGGACCAATACAGCCCGGTCAACGCCGCGCAGAGATAGAACGCCAAGCACCAGGTACCGGCCACAGCGTGCAGATCCCAGTTGAACGCGCGGCCACGTTTAGCCCAGTCCAGGGTCAGCCAGGCGCGCCAACTCAAGGCCCGGCGTGGCCAACGCAGATACAGGCCGGAAAGGCAGAAAAAGATCAACGCCAAGGCGCTGGCAGCAGTGATCTGTTTGCCGTACTCGCCCATGGCGAGAAAGCGGTGCAGCTCCAGCATCAGGTCGAAAAAGCCCTGCCCGCGCGGTTCGCCGAGCAGCTCGCCGCTATAGGGGTCGAAATAACGCATTGCTCCGCGGCGCTCGCCCGGCGGCGGCGCGAACATCACCCGCCCAGGCAGGTCGACCGCCGCCTCCACATTCAAGCGCACCACCCGCTGCTGGCTGGCCGCCTCGATCTTCGGCAGCAGCACGTCCGCCGGCAGCACGTCACTATCACGTACCTCGACCCGCAACACCTCGGGGTTGAGCGCACGCAACAGTTCATCTTGGAACGAATAGGCGGCGCCGGTCAGGCCCATCAGCGCCAGCACCAGACCGGCGCTGATGCCGAGCAGCCAATGCAGTTGAAAGAGGATTTTCTTGAACACGGGGAGCTACCTGAGACTAGTGACGGCCACCGCGGTGTCACTGCGGTGCGATTCAATTTGAGAAAGACTTGAATTAGCGCCAAGCGCGCACGCTGTAACAATTGCCTCAGAGGTCCGCCCAGCGCCGTAGCAGGTTGTGATAGACCCCGGTCAGTTGCACGCTGCTGGCGTGCCCGGCACCCAGCTCGCGGTTGAGCTGCTGGATACTGCTGTCCAGATCGAACAACAGCGTGCGCTGGCCGTCGTCGCGGACCATGCTCTGCAGCCAGAAGAACGAGCAGACCCGAGCCCCGCGGGTAACAGGGTTGACCCGGTGCAGGCTGGTCGATGGGTAGAGAATCAGGTCGCCGGCCGGTAGCTTGACGCTGTGTGCGCCATAGGTGTCTTCGACCATCAGTTCGCCGCCGTCGTACTCGTCCGGATTGGTGAAGAACAGTGTGGCGGACAGGTCGGTGCGGATTTTCTCGCCGGTGCTGCGCACCTCGCGTACTGCGTTATCCACGTGCAAACCGAAGGACTGGCCGCCCTGGTAGCAGTTGAACAGAGGCGGAAATACCTTGTTCGGCAAGGCTGCGGCGATGAATAGTGGATAGCGCCAAAGCGCGGCGAGTTTCCTCTCGCC
>CAMPJN010000249.1 GCA_946886875.1 uncultured Pseudomonas sp. | reverse complement strand
TAATGACAAAGAAGTTAGGTAAGCCTAGCCAATATTCCGCGCCTTCGGCACCTTCAAGGCGAAAAGCGGTGACCGGCAACTGGTCGTCCAGCGCGTCGGCGCCGGTCCAACCGAGGGCGCGCAGCTCACCGATATTCTTTACCGGGTCGAGGCCGACCGTCAGGCCCTGCTCGGTCAACTCGCCCTCGACGCTGGCGGCACTGACCACCGGCTCGCCCGGCTGCCAGCCGTGGCGCTTGAAGTAACTGGCGACGCTACCGATGGCATCCACCGGATTACTCCAGATATTGATCTGGCCGTCGCCGTCGAAGTCCACCGCATAGGCGCGGAAGCTGCTCGGCATGAATTGCGGCAGGCCCATGGCGCCGGCATAGGAGCCGGTCAGGGTCAAGGGGTCGACCTGCTCTTCGCGGGCCAGCAGAAGGAACTCGCGCAGCTCCTTGCGAAAGAAAGGCGCGCGCGGCGGGTAATCGAAAGCCAGAGTCGACAAGGCATCGACCACCCGGTAACCGCCGGTATTGCCGCCGTAGAAGGTTTCCACGCCGATGATCGCCACTATTACCTCTGGTGGCACGCCGTATTCCGCCTCGGCACGCTTGAGCGTGTCCTCGTGCTCGCGCCAGAACTCGACGCCACGGGTGATCCGCGAATCGGTGATGAATATCGGCCGGTAGTCCTTCCAGGGTTTGACCTTTTCCGCCGGGCGAGAAATGGCGTCGATGATGTTCTGCTTGCGCTCTGCGGCGGCGAACAGGCCGACCAGCTGCTCACTGGCGAAGCCGTAGTCGCGAGTCATTTCCGTGATGAATTCGGCGACCTGTGGCGAGTTCTCGTATTCGCCGGCAAGGCTCGCTTGCGTCCATCCCAACAGCCCGGCCAAAGCCAGCCAATGTGTATGCCGTGCAGCCCAGCCACGCAGTACTTGCATTGAATTCATAACCCCGATTAACCCTGTGCCATCCACTTACGGTGAGTGTGGATCGACATCAAAATGCCAAACCCTGCGAGCAGGGTGATCAGCGAAGTTCCGCCGTAACTGATAAACGGCAATGGCACCCCCACCACCGGCAGGAGCCCGCTGACCATGCCGATATTGACGAAGACGTAAACGAAAAAGGTCATGGTCAAGGCGCCGGCAAGCAGCTTACCGAACAGCGTCTGCGCTTGCACGGTAATCACCAGGCCACGTGCGATCAACAGCAGGTAAATCAGCAACAACAGGCACACCCCGACCAGGCCGAACTCCTCGGCCAGCACCGCGATAATAAAGTCGGTGTGACTTTCCGGCAAAAAGTCCAGGTGCGACTGGGTGCCGAGCAACCAGCCCTTGCCCAGCACGCCGCCGGAACCGATGGCCGCCTTGGATTGAATGATGTTCCAGCCGCTGCCCAGGGGGTCGCTTTCCGGGTTGAGAAAGGTCAGCACCCGTTGTTTCTGGTATTCGCGCAGCACGAACAACCACATGGCCACCGCGACCGGCACCAGGGCGGCGATCGCGCCACCGATCCAGCGCCATTGCAGCCCGGCGGTGAACAGCACGAACACTCCCGAGGTGATGATCAGCAGCGAGGTGCCGAGGTCTGGCTGCAGCAGAATCAGCACGAAAGGCACGCCGATCAGCAGCATGCTGATGCAGATATGTTTCAGCCGCGGCGGCAGGCTGCGCTTGGACAGGTACCAGGCGATGGTCGCCGGCATGATGATTTTCATGAATTCCGACGGCTGAAAGCGGATCACCCCGGGGATATTGATCCAGCGTGTCGCCCCCATGGCGTTGTGGCCCATGACATCCACCGCGATCAGCAGCCCCACCCCGGCCAGATAGGCCAAAGGCACCCAGCGCGCCATAAAGCGCGGGTCGAACTGGGCAATGATGAGCATGCCGACCAGGCCGATGGCGAAGGAGCTGGCCTGCTTGGTCACCAGATCGACGCTCTTGCCGCTGGCCGAATAGAGGATGAACAGGCTGCCGGCGGCCAACAACAGCAGCAACACCATGAGGATGCCGTCGATATGCACGCGCTGCAGCAGGCTGGCGCGCCGACGCAACAGGTCGTCGGTGGACAGGGTGCGGTCGAAATTACTGTTCATCGCTTTTCACCACCGGTACGACTTCGGTCAGGGGCGGCGCAAACTCGGCTTTGAGCTGACCGTTTTCATCGAGCAGCCAAGCATCCATAACCTGCTTGACCACCGGCGCAGCGACGCCCGAACCGGACTCGCCGTTCTCCACCATCACCGCTACGGCGATCTGCGGTTTTTCGGCGGGGGCGAAGGCGACGAACAAGGCGTGGTCGCGATGGCGCTCCTGAATCTTGTTGCGATCGTATTTCTCGCCTTGCTTGATCGCCACCACCTGCGCCGTGCCGCTTTTGCCGGCAATGCGGTAGACCGAGGTGTCGCCGACCTTGCGTGCGGTGCCGCGGGCACCGTGCATCACCTGCTCCATACCGTTACGCCCGTAATCCCAGAACTTGGGGTCGCGCAAGACGATATCGGCTTTGGGGTTTTCATCGACGGGTTGCGCGCCATCGATGCGCTTGGCCAGATGCGGGCGAATCCACTTGCCCTTGTTGGCCATCAGCGCGGTGGCCTGAGCCAATTGCAGCGGCGAGACCTGCATATAGCCCTGGCCGATACCGAGAATTAGAGTCTCCCCCGGATACCAGGGCTGACGATAGCGCGCACGTTTCCAATCGCGCGACGGCATCAACCCCGAGGATTCCTCGAACATGTCCAAAGACACCCGCTCACCGAGACCGAAAGCGCTCATGTAACTGTGCATGCGATCGATGCCAAGCTTGTGCGCCAAATCGTAGAAGTAGGTGTCATTGGAGCGGGCGATCGCCAACTCCAGGCTGACCCAGCCGTCGCCATTGCGGTTCCAGTTGCGGTATTTGTGGCTATGGTTGGCCAACTGATAGAAACCGGGGTCGAACACCCGGCTGCTGGGGGTGATGACCCCGGCATCCAGGCCGGCGACCGCCATCATCGGCTTGATCGTCGAACCCGGCGGATAGAGGCCGCGCAACACCCGATTGAACAGCGGCCGATCGATGGAATCACGTAGTTCCGCATAGGCCTTGAAGCCGATGCCGGTGACGAACGGATTAGGATCGAAACTCGGCTGACTGACCATCGCCAGCACCTCACCGGTCTGCGGCTGGATCGCCACTATGGCGCCGCGACGGCCGGCCAAGGCTTTCTCGGCGGCCTCCTGCAAGCCCACGTCCAGGCTCAGCACTATGTCCTTGCCGGGCAAGGGGTCGATGCGTTTGAGTACGCGTAGTACACGCCCGCGGGCATTGGTTTCGACTTCCTCGTAGCCCACTACCCCGTGCAGCTGCTCTTCGTAGTAACGCTCGATACCGGTCTTGCCGATATGGTGGGTGCCGCTGTAGGCCACCGGGTCCAGTTCTTTCAGCTCTTTTTCGTTGATCCGCCCGACATAGCCCACCGAATGGGCGAAATGTTCGCCGAGCGGGTAATGCCGTACCAGCTGCGCCACCACCTCGACGCCGGGCAGGCGGAACTGGTTGATGGCGATCCGGGCGATCTGTTCCTCGGAAAGCTCGAACAACACCGGCACCGGCTCGAACGGACGGCGGCCCTGGCGCACGCGCTTCTCGAACAGCGCGCGGTCGTCTTCGCTCAGGTCCAGCACCTCGACGATCACGTCCAGCACCTGCTGCCAGTCGCCGGCGCGCTCGCGGGTCAGGGTCAGGCTGAAGCTGGGCCGGTTATCGGCGACTATCACCCCGTTGCGGTCGAAGATCAGCCCGCGGTTAGGCGGAATCGGCTGGATATGAACCCGGTTGTTTTCCGACAGGGTCGAGTGGTGCTCGAACTGCACCACTTGCAGGTAATACATGCGGGCGATCAGCACCGCGGTCAGCAGCAAAAACAGCACAGCGCCGACCGCTACCCGCTTGCGAATCAGGCGGGCATCTTTCTCGTGGTCTTTCAGCTGTATGGGTTGCGGCATCGGCGACTGCTGATTATTTGTGATAGGGGTGACCGGACAACACCGTCCAGGCACGATACATCTGTTCACCGATCAGGATACGTACCAGCGGGTGCGGCAAGGTCAAGGGCGACAACGACCAGCGTTGCTCGCTGCGCGCCTGCACTTCCGGCGCCAGACCTTCGGGACCGCCGACCATCAGGTTGACGGTGCGCGCATCCAGGCGCCATTTGTCCAGCTCGACCGCCAACTGCTCGGTGCTCCATGGCCGCCCTTCGACTTCCAGGGTGACGATGCGTTCGCCCGGTTGCACCTTGGCCAGCATGGCTTCGCCTTCCTGACGGATCATCCGCGCCACGTCGGCATTCTTGCCACGGGTGGTCAGCGGAATCTCGATCAGCTCCAGGCTCAGCTCGGCGGGCATGCGCTTGGCATACTCCTGCCAGCCTTCCTCGACCCAACGCGGCATCCGCGAACCCACAGCGATCAACTTGATACGCACGAAAAGCGGACCTTATTCCTGACCCGGCTCCGGGCTGAACTGTGCGCGGGTCTGTTCGGCGCCCTGCCACAAACGCTCGAGGTCGTAGAACTGACGGGCGGTCGGCAGCATCACGTGGACGACTATGTCGCCCAGGTCGAGCAACGCCCACTCGCCGGAATCCAGGCCTTCGCTGCCCAGCGGGCGCACGCCCTGTTCCTTGACCTTCTCCAGCACGTTGTCGACCAGCGACTTGACGTGACGGCTGGAGGTGCCGCTGGCGATCACCATGAAGTCGGTGATGCTGGTTTTATCGCGCACATCGATGGTGGTGATATCTTGCGCCTTGATGTCTTCCAGGGCAGCGATGGCCAGTTTGACCAGATCTTCGCTGAGCATTTTTTGCTTCGTCATAAGTAACTCGTTTGCCTCGTGTTCAGAGGGTGTTTACAAAAGTAGCGAGCGATGGCCAGTCAAGGCGAAATCAGCCGAAAAAGCGGAGTGTACGAGTTGTACATGAGCATTTTGAGGCTGATTTCAACGCAGCATGGCCGAGCGCAGTAATTTGTAAACACCCTCTCAGTTCGACGCACGGTACAGCCCGTGCTCGTGTACATAGGCCAGAACCGCGTCGGGCAGCAGAAAGCGTACCGACTTTCCGCTCGCCAGCAGCGCGCGGATCTGGGTGGCGGACACCGCAAGGGGTGTCTGCCAGATAAAAGAAATCTGCCCCGCCGGGCCCTGCAGGGCTAGCGGGTCACTGATGCTGCGCGCCGCCAACAGGTTGCGCAGCGCTTCCGGTGCTTCACTGTCGGCATCCGGGCGTTGCAGCACCAGGATATGGCAGTGGTGCAGCAACTCGTCCCAACGGTGCCAACTCGGCAAGCCGCAAAAGGCGTCCCAGCCGAGCAACAGAAACAGTTGATCGTCCGTCGCCAACTCGCCGCGCAACGACTCCAGGGTGTCGATGCTGTAGGACGGCTTTTCGCGCTTGAGTTCGCGATCGTCGACCCGCAGCAGCGGCTCCTCGGCCACCGCCAACTTGACCATCGCCAAGCGGTCGGCCGCACTGACCTGCGGCGTGGCACGGTGTGGCGGCCGCGCGGCAGGGATCAAATGCAACTCGTCGAGCGCCATGAACTCAGCGACTTCCAGAGCGCTGCGCAAATGACCGATATGCACCGGATCGAAGGTGCCACCGAGTACGCCAATCTTTTTAGGCATTCTGCCCGCGCAGTTGACCGTCGCCGATCACCACATATTTTTCGCAGGTCAGGCCTTCCAGGCCGACCGGGCCGCGGGCGTGCAGTTTGTCGGTGGAAATGCCGATCTCGGCGCCCAGGCCGTATTCGAAACCATCGGCGAAGCAGGTCGGGGTGTTGAGCATCACCGAGCTGGAGTCGACCTCGGCGAGGAAGCGTCGGGCATGGCCCTGATGCTCGGTGACGATCGAGTCGGTGTGGTGCGAACCGTACTGATTGATGTGCT
>CAMPJN010000248.1 GCA_946886875.1 uncultured Pseudomonas sp. | reverse complement strand
ACCCTGTTCAGTTTGCGGTAGGCTGCTGGACATGCAGAAAACGCGCCCAAAGGGGGGACAGGTCTTCTGGAAGCGGGCGGTACATGCCCAATTCCGACCAGTCGCCCGGTGCATGAAAATCACTGCCGACACTCGCCAGCAGGCCGAACTCACGTGCCAAAATCGCCAATCCACCGACCTGTTCGGCCGGCTGCATGCCATTCACCACCTCTAGCGCGTGGCCGCCGGCCTGGGCGAAATCGGCGATCAGTTTACGCCGTTTACTACGAGTAAAGTCGTATTGCCACGGGTGCGCCAGACTGACCCAGGCTCCGGCTTGCAACAGGGTGCCAATGGCATGCTCGAGGGCTGGCCAGTGCTGCTTGACGTCGCCGAGCTTGCCCGAGCCCAACCACTTGCGAAATGCCTCGGCGCGGTCCTTGACGTGACCGGCGCGCACCAGAAACTCGGCGAAATGCGGCCGCGCCGGTGCATTGCCGCTATCGCCCAGTTCCTGCTGCACCGCTCGCGCGCCCTCCATCGCCCCGGGCATGCCCTTGGCCTCCAGACGCTTGGCGATTTCCGCGGCGCGCAACCAGCGCCCGTCATGCAGCTCGGCAATCGCCTGGCGCAGGGCTGGCGCCTCGGCGGCAAAATCATAACCGAGCACATGGATAGTGGCTCCGCCCCAGGTACAGGACAGTTCGATGCCGGTGACCATCTGCATCCCCAGGGCGCGAGCGGCGGCATGTGCTTGTTCGAGGCCTTCGAGGGTGTCGTGGTCGGTCAGGGCGAGCAATCGCACACCGCGTTCATGGGCTCGCGCCACTACCACATCGGGGGCCAAGGCGCCGTCCGACGCGGTGCTGTGGCAATGCAAATCAACATCCATAAGGAGCGCTTTCTCAGTCGTTTATGCTTGTTATTATGCAGGCCCAAACGCACTCTAGCTGCCGTTACCTGACAATTACCCGAATTGCCCTCGAGTTTGCCAACCCGTGCGGTTTTTCTGCGCTACATTTTCTGCGCGGCAAATGCCCCACCGGGACGCTCTCGAGGTCGCCTCGCTAAGGACTGAAATGCTCTACGCCATTATCGCCACCGATGTCGCAAACTCGCTGGAAAGCCGCCTGGCTGCGCGACCTGCTCACTTGGAGCGCCTGCATCAGTTGAAAGACCAAGGTCGCCTGATACTCGCTGGCCCTCACCCGGCCGTCGACAGTAACGATCCGGGCCCGGCAGGTTTCTCCGGCAGCCTAATAGTCGCCGAATTCGACTCACTGAATGCCGCACAAATCTGGGCCGATGCCGACCCTTATCGCGCAGCCGGGGTTTACGCCTCGGTAACGGTCAAACCGTTCAAGCTGGTTCTGCCCTGATCGAGCACGTCGCTTCCAGGCCGGCAAAGCGTAGCGCCAGCCGAACGCTGCCGCACGCTTAGTCACAATAAGAAAATAGGAGTTCCGATGCGTCCAGGCCCGTTGTCGTTGCTAGTGACCCTGTTGCTGTTGCCCTGCTACCTGCAAGCCGAGCAAGCCCCGCGACAACCCCTGGCTGCGGCCACCTCAGCGGAATCCCAATTCGATCAGCTGGAACAGCGCCTGGCTGTCAGCGAGCAACAACGCGAGACGCTGAACGCCGAATCGCAGCGCCTACGCCAGGACAACCAACGCCTCAAACTACAACTGAAAACCGCCCAGGCCGCCGCCCCCGAGCGCCTGGTGAGCGAACAACAGATGTGGTTCGCGATTGGCGCCGGTTGTGCCCTGGCGGGAGTTCTGGTCGGAGCGCTGCTACGCGGCGGTCGGCGCTCGCGCCGCGAGTGGTTGAACTGAATGAGCGCCCTGCTGTTAATCGACGACGACGTCGAGCTGTGCGAACTGCTGGTCAGTTGGCTGACCCAGGAAGGCTTCCAGGTCAGCGCCTGCCACGACGGTCAAGCAGCCCGCCGCGCACTGGCCGAACAGACACCCGATGCGGTGGTGCTGGATGTAATGCTGCCCGACGGCAGCGGCCTGGAGCTGCTCAAACAATTGCGTAACGATCACCCCGAACTGCCGGTGCTGATGCTCTCGGCCCGTGGCGAACCGCTGGACCGGATCATCGGCCTGGAACTGGGCGCCGACGACTACCTGGCCAAGCCGTGCGACCCGCGCGAGCTGACCGCCCGTTTGCGCGCGGTGTTACGCCGTAGCCTGCCAGCGCCGACATCGAGCCAGATGCAAGTAGGCGATCTGTGCTTCAGCAAGGCGCGTAGTGTGGTCGACTTCGGCGAGCAGGAAGTGATACTCACCCTCTCCGAAAGCCGGGTGCTCGCCGCGCTGCTCGAGCAACCGGGCGAACCGGTGGACAAGCAAGTGCTGGCGCAACTGGCCCTGGGGCGCAAACTGACCCTTTACGACCGCAGCCTGGACATGCACGTCAGCAACCTGCGCAAGAAGCTGGGGCCACACCCCGATGGGCGTCCGCGCATCCTCGCCCTGCGCAGTCGCGGTTACTACTACAACAGGTGACGCGTGTAACAGACCCGTGTAACAGACGCGCGTAACAGTCGTGCAGCTGACGTCCGCCGGCTCTCTTTACCCAAGCTTTACCCTTGCCTGACAGCCTCTGACCTTGACCGCCCTAGACTGGGCTCATCCGGCATCGACCGGTTTCAGACAAGGAGACCCACCATGCGCAAGACCCTTACCGCACTGTTGCTCGCACTGACCCTGCCAACCCTGGCCATGGCCATGCCCGAAGGCGGCCCGCGGCATCACGACGGGCACCGCGAACACGGCCAACGCATGTTCGAAGAGCTCAACCTCAACGAACAACAACGCCGCGATATCCATAAATTGATGGGCGAGCAGATGAAAGGCCGCCATGAGATCACCCAGCGCTACCTGGAAAAACTGCCAGCAGCCGAACAGAAAGCCATGCAGGATGAGTTGAAAGCCGCCCAAGAACAGCGCCAGCAAAGCATCCGCGCTTTGCTCGACCCGCAGCAGCAAAAAGCCTTCGACGAACATCAGAAGAAAATGCAGGAGCGTCGCGCCGACCGTAAAGCCTTCGAGGCTTGGAAAGCCGAACAAGCCAGCAAAAAAAGCTAATATCCACCCGCCCCATCCAGCCATAGGCTCGATGGGGCTTTACAATCGGCAGGGTGCGCAGGGCGCACCCTACGAAGCCAGATCCCCTAGCCTTTATCTGTAACAGCTATCTGTAGTAGCGGCGGATGGGCTGAATAACCCCGCCCACCTCCCCCAGAGGGCAGCAGGCCATATCAATCGCGCATTGAGTAATCGGGACGGCGCTCTTTATAAGGAATCTTCGTGCGTTCATTGTTCTGGCGTATTTTTGCCAGCTTCTGGCTGGCCATCGCCTTGGTTGCCGGGCTGTCGCTGCTGCTTGGGCGGGCGCTGAATCAGGACGCCTGGATTCTCAGCCAGCACCCCGCCGTCGAGGGCTTGGCCGAAGGTTGGACGCAGCGCTACGAACAATATGGCCCCGAGGCCGCACAAGCTTTTCTCGAGCAGCGCAAAGAGCAGTTCCGCATCAACGTGCAGGTACTCGGCGAAAACGGCCAACCCTTGGTGCGTGGCACCTTCCCGCCTCGCGCCGCGGCCTTCGAGGCCCGCGAACGGGACCGTAAACGCCTGCCCTGGCGTCGCTTCAATGCCGATTACAGCAGCCCGTCGAGCGGCGAAAACTATCTGTTCATCTACCGCATCCCACATTCGCAATTGGCCGCATGGCATCGCGACAGCCTGCTGTTGCCGCTCAGCGCTCTGGGTATCGCGCTGGTGGTACTGACCCTGTTCAGCCTGTTGCTGACGCTGTCCATCACCCGCCCGCTCGATCGTCTGCGTGGCGCGGTGCATGACCTGGGGCAAACCGCCTATCAGCAGAACAGCCTGGAGCGCCTGGCGACGCGCCGCGACGAATTGGGTGTGTTGGCCCGCGACTTCAATCGCATGGGCGCGCGCCTGCAAGGCTTGATAAGCAGCCAACGTCAACTGCTGCGCGATGTGTCCCACGAGTTGCGTTCGCCCCTGGCGCGCCTGCGCGTCGCCTTGGCCCTGGCCGAACGCGCGGAGCCGGCCGAGCGCGAAAAGCTCTGGCCGCGCCTGAACCAGGAGTGCAACCGCCTCGACGCCCTGATCGGCGAGATACTCGCGCTGGCCCGCCTGGATACCAACCTGGGCGCGGCGCAACCGATCGACCTTGCAGCGGTGTTACATAAATTGCAGGAAGAGGCGCGGATCGATGCACCGGAACAACAGCTGGCGCTGAGATTGGAGCCGGGTTCGAGCCTCAACGGCTGGCCGGACTTGCTTCAGCGCGCCCTGGAAAATCTGCTACGCAACGCCTTGCGCTTCAATCCGCCCGGGCAAGCGGTCGAGCTCAGCGTCAGCCGCCATACCGATGAGCTGTGGTTGAGCGTGCGCGACCATGGTCCAGGGGTTGCCGAAGACTACCTGCCACGTCTGGGCGAGCCGTTTTTTCGCGCACCGGGTCAAACCGCAGCGGGATACGGCCTGGGCCTGGCCATAGCACGCCGTGCCGCCGAGCGTCACGGCGGCCGCCTGGAACTGAGCAATCACCCTCAAGGCGGGTTTATCGCCCGTCTGTGCTTGCCACTCAAGGCCAGCACGCAAACCGCCTAGCAGGCTGTTGAAAAACTACCTGCGTTGCCGATACGGCGTTAAAAACAGGCTCACAGCCGAAGGCTGAACGTGCTTTAGCACGGCCCCGAAGGGGTGAGCGAAGCGAATCAAATGCTCATGTGCAACTCGTACACTCCGCTTTTTACTCGCTTCGCTCACCCCTGCGGGCCAGCCTTCGGCTGTTACTTCGCTACGCTGCGTTTCGCCTGTTTTTGCCTTGTCTCGGCTGCCTCGCCTACGTTTTTCAACGGCCTGCTAGTAACTCAGGCCGGCCAGGCGCTGACGAAGTCTTCCAGGGGTAACTGCTGCGGCGTACGCAGCTCGCGTTCCGGCGTGCCCAGATAGAGAAAGCCGATAACCTGTTCGTTGTCGCTCAACCCCAGCCCTCTAGCCACATGGGCGTTATAAGCCAGCTCGCCGGTGCGCCAGACCGCGCCAATGCCCTGCACATGTGCGGCCAGCAGAATGCCGTGGGCCGCGCAGCCGGCGGCAATGATCTGCTCCTGGGCGGGCACCTTGAAATGGTTCTGGATATTCGCAATCACCACTATCAGCAAGGGCGCACGCAACGGCATGGCGCGGGCCTTGGCCAGTGCCTGTTCGTTGGCAGCAGCTTGATCCGCATCGGCGAGCAGGGCTTCGGCGAACAGTTCGCCGAGCTGCTCCCGTGCAGCACCTTCGATGGTCAGAAAACGCCAGGGATGCAACAGCGCGTGATCGGGCGCCCGCAGCGCTGCGCGAAACAACAGCTCGCGCTGGCTGGCGTCCGGCGCCGGGTCGACCAAACGCGGTACGGAAACCCGGGTTAGCAAAGCATCGAGCGCATCCATCAACTTCTCCAGTAATCGACAAAAGGCAATTCTAGAGGCGTAAGGAAGCACGCCATAGCGCTTTATCCATTTGCTGGCGCGTTATGCCACCCGCTCCGGTTCCATGCTCGGCTGCAAGGGCGGCATCAATGGCGGTAAACCATGAGCCCGGCGGGCGTCGTCGCAACGCGGGTTATGCTCGCCGTTGGCCCAGGACGCGTCGAATTCGCGGCAAGGGCTGGAGCGTTGCTCGTACAGGGTGCAGCGCACGCCTTCCCCCACTTCGCCGAGCAGGGCAACGCAACGCGTCGGCTTGTGTTCGGTGCCGCGCATGGCGACGCGATGCGGGGTGATCAGCACCACCTGGTCGTCCGGCACGGTGCCACCGGCCGACTGGCATTCACCCCAGAAGAAAGACACACGAAAGTGCGCGCAGCAGGCGCCGCACGTGAGACAAGGGTTTGCGTTAGACATGATTTTAGAGGGCTCAGAAACCGGCAAGGGCCGGCACCTGGGCGGCTATT
>CAMPJN010000247.1 GCA_946886875.1 uncultured Pseudomonas sp. | reverse complement strand
TCATAGGGCGCGACCAGGGTCTTGATCGCCCGCGCATCCACTTCGACGCTGAGCTTCTCGTCGATGATCGGCTCGATGCCCATGCGGCCGAACAGCTCGATCATGGTGGTGATGTCGTGCAGGTGCGGCAGGTTGCAGATGGTCACCGGGGCATCGCCCAGGAGGGTCGCGGCGAGAATCGGCAGGGCGGAGTTCTTCGCCCCGGAAATGCGGATTTCGCCATCGAGGCGCACGCCGCCGGTAATAATCAGTTTGTCCATGATTCTCTCGGTTTAGGAGCGCGCGGCCCAATCGGCACGGCTGAAGAATTTCATGCTCACGGCATGGATACTGCCATCGGCGATCCAGGCATTCAGATGCGCGTAGACCTGCTGCTGGCGCTTGACCGGGCCGAGCGCGGCCAGTTCGTCGCTGATCAGGTTCAATTGAAAGTTGCAGCCTTCGCCTTCAACTTCCACCTGGGTGTTCGGCAGTTTAGCCTCCAGGAGGCTTTTTACTTCTAAGGCCTGCATGCTCAACCTCGGATCAATGCATGGATTAACGACAGCGGAGCTTGGGAGCCTGTCGGAATATTAGATGGCCTGTAGCGGGCAGCCGAACCGGCTCCCGGGGCCTGCGGGGCGAGCATCATACAAAAAAAGCCCCGCGCCTGCGAACCCCGCATCACGCCGCGCCGACCAAAGCGCGGCATTCGCCACGCTTCAGGGTTGCAGCGGCAGCAACTCGAGCAGCTCGCAAACGCCAGCAATGCCGCGCATATCCTCGGGCAGATTTTTTACCGTCAGGGTTTTACCCGCGGCGGCCGCGTCGCGCATAAACGCCAACAACAAGGCCAAACCGACACTGCTGGATTTTTCCACGCCCGCGCAATCGATCACGCAGGCACTCGCCTGCGTGGCAGCGATCAAGCGTGCACCCTGTTCGCGCAAATCCGGACCGCTCGAATAATCCAGCACCCCGAGCAACTGAAAAGCACCCGGGGTCTGCTCGACGATGCTTGCCCGACTCACGACTCGCCCTTGACCTGGCGGGCACGGGCTACGGTGTCCGCCCAGGTGGCGATGACCTTATCCAGATCATTGTTGTGATTCTGCATGGACTGGGCGAATTGATCGCGGAACAGCTTGCCGACGTTGATACCGTTGATGATCACGTTGCGCATCTTCCAGGTGCCGTCGTCATTGACCATGGTGTAGGACAGCGGATAGACGACGCCTTTGCCATCGGTGATTTCCATATTGACTGCGGCGCGCTTCGGATTCTGCGGCCCGCTAACGGGTAGCACGCGAATATCCTGGTTGTTGTATTCGAGCAGGGCGTTGCCATAGAACTGCATCAGGCTGCGCTTGAAGTTTTCCTGGAAGCGCTCCATCTGTTCAGGCGTGGCCTGACGCGAATAACGCACGGTCATGACCCCGCGAGAGATACCTTCGACGTCCACCACAGGGCCGAGGATATTGTTCAAAGCGGTATAGAAAGCACCCGGGTCGTTGCGGTAGCGCTCCTTGTTGGCCTGCAGATCCGCCAGCAGCACCTCGGTGGTTTGCTGCACCACTTCGTGGGCCGGCGGCGCGGCGATGGCCAGCAGCGGCAAGGCCGCCAGCAGCGCACATAAACTGTTTCGCAGCAATTTAGTCATTATCCGCATCCTCATCATTTGGCCTGGTCTTTATTGACCGAATTGAGCAGGAATTTACCAATCAGATCTTCCAGCACCAACGACGACTGGGTGTCATAGATGGTACCGCCATCTTCAAGCACTTCCTCCTCGCCGCCGACACTGATGCCGATGTATTTCTCACCGAGCAGGCCGGCGGTCAGAATCGAGGCGGTGGAGTCAAGCGGCAGATTGTTCACGTCCTTATCGAGCGCCAGGGTCACCCGACCGGTGTAGCTGTCGCGATCCAGATCGATGGCGGTGACTTTACCGATGGTTACACCGGCCATGGTCACCTTGGCCCTGACGGTCAGACCGGCGATATTCTCGAAGTGTGCGTAGACCTTATAAGTCCCGTTGCTATCGCCTACCGTCAGACCGCTGACCCGCAGCGCCAACAATAACAAGGCCAACAGCCCAGCCAGCAGAAACAGGCCGACACCAATCTCCAGGGTGCGGTTTTGCATCAGAAATCTCCAAACATCAAAGCGGTCAAAATAAAGTCCAATCCCAGCACCGAGAGCGAGGCATAGACCACTGTGCGGGTCGTGGCGCGACTGATGCCTTCCGAAGTCGGCTCACAGTCATAGCCCTGGAATACGGCGATCCAAGTCACGACGAAGGCGAAGACGATGCTTTTGATCACGCCGTTGAGCACGTCTTCGCGGAAATAAACGCTGCTTTGCATATTGGCCCAGAACGAGCCCTCGTAAACGCCGAGCCAGTCCACGGAGACCATGGCGGCACCCCAGATACCGACCACGCTGAAAATCATCGCCAGCAGCGGCATTGAGATGAAACCAGCCCACAAACGTGGCGCCACTATGTATTTCAGCGGATCGACGCCGATCATTTCCAGGCTGGACAGCTGCTCGGTGGACTTCATATTGCCGATCTCGGCAGTCAGCGCCGAGCCGGCACGGCCGGCGAACAGCAAGGCGGTGACCACCGGCCCCAGTTCGCGCAACAGGGTCAGGGCGACCATCTGGCCGACCGCCTGCTCGGAACCGTACTTGGCCAGAATACTGAACCCCTGCAGCGCCAGGACCATGCCGATGAAAATTCCCGAGACCACGATTATCGCCAGGGACATCACGCCGACCGCATACAGCTGCTTGGTCAGCAATTGCCAGGAATGACCGGTGTTGCCACGGCCGAACAGCGCACGCAGGAGGAATATCAGCGAACGCCCGAGGGTGCCGACCACATCGATCCCGGCACGGCCGAACAGGCGAACCCGTTCGAGTGCAGATACCTTGCGCATTAGCGCACCCCCAATAAATCGTCGCGATAGCTGGCCGCGGGAAAGTGGAACGGCACCGGCCCATCCGGGGTGCCCTGCATAAACTGGCGTACCCGCGGGTTGTCGGAATCCATCAGTTCCTTGGGCGTACCCTGCCCCAGCACCTGGGTATCGCCGACGACATACAGGTAGTCGGCGATGCTCGCGGTTTCCGCCAAGTCATGGGACACCACTATGCTGGTAATCCCCAGGGCATCGTTGAGCAGACGGATCAGGCGCACCAATACGCCCATGGCGATCGGGTCCTGGCCGACAAAGGGCTCGTCGTACATCAGTACTTGCGGGTCGAGGGCAATCGCCCGGGCCAGGGCGACCCGCCGCTTCATCCCGCCCGACAGCTCATCGGGCATCAAGTCCACGGCGCCGCGCAGGCCGACCGCCTGCAACTTCATCAGAACGATGTCGCGGATCATTTCTTCGGGCAGCTGGGTGTGCACGCGCAGGGGAAACGCCACGTTCTCGAACACATCCAGGTCGGTAAAGAGCGCGCCACTCTGGAACAACACGCCCATTTGCTTGCGCATATCGAACAACTCGCCGCGCGACAGCGTCGGCAGGTTGTGCTGATTGACCCAGACCTCACCCTTGCTCGGCTTGAGCTCGGCGGCGATCAGCCGCAACAGCGTGGTCTTACCGCAGCCGGACGGCCCCATGATGCCGGTGACCTTGCCGCGCGGAATACGAATATCGATATTGTCGAAAATAGCGCGGGCGCCGCGCTTGAAGCTGACGCCTTTCAGCTCGACCGCATACTGGTTGTCGGCGTTCATCCGGACTCCTTGCTTAACGCTTCCCTGACAGACGCATTGCCCTGGGGAAAGGGCACCACCACAGGCACCGCAGTGAAAATGGCCGCGCACTATAGCATCGGGCCAATGCCGCGCCAAAGGCCGAAGTGTGACGAATAACGACACTGCGACGAAGCGCAAACAAATCGTCAGGGGGCTGGGCGTTGTAGCCGCGACAACAGGGTCGCCGACAGCCCTGGGAGGATTCCCAGGTGAGTCAAGGCGCCTTTCCGGCTATAATCGCGGCCTTTTAGTCGACACGTCCTTATTTAGCTGCCATGAAGCCATTCAGATGACCCAGGCCAACGAACTGATCAAATCGGCGCAACGCACCATTCGTCTTGAGCTGGAGGCGGTCGAAGACCTGCTGCAACGGATCGACGGCGACTTCATCCGCGCCTGCGAGTTGATTCTGTCGAGCAAAGGCCGGGTGGTCGTGGTCGGCATGGGCAAATCCGGGCATATCGGCAATAAAATTGCCGCGACCCTGGCCAGCACCGGCACCACGGCGTTTTTCGTCCACCCGGCCGAAGCCAGCCATGGCGATATGGGCATGATCACCCGCGACGACGTGGTACTGGCTCTGTCCAACTCGGGCTCGACTGCGGAAATCGTCACCCTGCTGCCACTGATCAAACGCCTCGGCATCACCTTGATCGCCATGACCGGCAACCCGGACTCGCCGCTGGCCAAGGCCGCAGAAGTCCATCTGGACGCCCGGGTATCCCAGGAAGCCTGCCCGCTGAACCTGGCACCGACCTCCTCCACCACCGTATCCCTGGTACTCGGTGACGCCCTGGCCATTGCGCTGCTGGAAGCCCGCGGCTTCACCGCCGAAGACTTCGCCTTCTCCCACCCCGGCGGCGCCCTCGGTCGACGCCTGCTATTGAAGGTGGAAAACGTCATGCACGCCGGCGACAGCCTGCCGACCGTGCAGCGCGGCACCGCATTGCGCGACGCCTTGCTGGAAATGACCGAGAAAGGCCTGGGCATGACCGTGGTGACGAATGGCGACGGCGGCCTGGCCGGAATATTTACCGACGGCGATTTGCGCCGCGCCCTGGACCGCGGGGTCGATGTGCGCCAGGCGATCATCGACGAGGTGATGACCGTTCACGGCAAGACCGCCCGCGCCGATATGCTCGCCGCCGAAGCGCTGAAGATCATGGAAGACCACAAGATCAGTTCGCTGGTGGTGGTCGACGATAACGAACAGCCGGTGGGCGCCCTGAATATGCACGACCTGCTACGCGCCGGAGTAATGTAATGGATGTCATCAGTGCCGACCTGCAACAACGTGCCCGCGCCATCAAACTGGCGATCTTCGATGTCGATGGCGTACTCACCGACGGCAAGCTGTACTTCCTGGTCGACGGCAGCGAGTTCAAAACCTTCAACACCCTCGATGGCCACGGCATCAAGATGTTGATCGCCTCAGGAGTACGCACCGCCATCATCAGTGGGCGCAAGACCCCGGTGGTGGAGCGCCGCGCGCAGAACCTCGGGATCCAGCATCTGTATCAAGGCCGCGAAGACAAACTGGTGGTGCTCGATGAGCTACTTGGCGAACTCGGCCTAAGCTATGAACAGGTCGCCTACCTGGGCGACGATCTACCGGACCTCCCGGTGATTCGCCGCGTCGGCCTGGGCATGGCGGTCGCCAGCGCCGACAGTTTCGTTCGCCAGCACGCCCACGCGGTTACCCGGGCCCGCGGCGGAGAAGGCGCGGCGCGCGAATTCTGCGAACTGATCATGCACGCCCAGGGCAGCCTCGAAGCCGCCCAGAGCGCTTACCTATAAGAGCCCGCCATGCTGCGTAAATTTGCCACCTTCGCCCTGTTCACGCTTGCCGCCGCGCTGCTGGCGGCCGTTGGCTATTGGAATATCAGCCCCGAGAGTTTTTCCGAGAAACCAGCAAGGAACGGGGTCGAGAATCCTATTGATTTCTATGTAGTCAATACCAATACCGTGCAATACCAGGAAGATGGCAAACTGCACTACCGGATGCGCGCCGCCAAGCTCGAGCATGTCAAAGCCAGCGACATCACCCTGCTGAGCAGCCCGAACATGGACTTATATCGCGGCACCGAGCTGCCCTGGAAGGTGAGTAGCGAACGCGGCGAAGTCGCACCCAAAGGCACCGAGGTCGAATTGATCGACAAGGTGCGCGTCGAACGCATCGATGCCAAGGGACGCCCGACTATCCTCACCACCAGTCGCCTGACGGTATTTCCCGAGAAGGAATATGCGCAGACCA
>CAMPJN010000246.1 GCA_946886875.1 uncultured Pseudomonas sp. | reverse complement strand
AGCCAATGAGCGCGCTCTGCGTATGCTGGAAAAAGCCAGCCGCAAGTAATAGCCCCCAAAGGCTAACTAAAGCCGATCCAGGCAACTGGGTCGGCTTTTTTTATATGCGCCCGGCAGAGGCACATATAAAAAACCCGCCGGTATTAATACCTGGCGGGTTGCGCTGATACTCTTCGCAGTTAGGTCTCTGGCTGCTCTCCACTGGCGATGGCCATATCCGGTTCGGCGATCTGTACCGGCAGACCGTCTTCAGCGGCAACCACTTCGCGCACCACATCCCAATCCAAACGCAGGTTCACCAGCTCTTCGCGCTTGAGCAGGGTGTTGATGACTTCGGCATGCTTATCAACGATCGACAGCTCGCCGCTCTCGGTCAGTGGTGCATGAGCCTCGAGATAGATTTTTCCATTGCTGCGGCCAAACTTGTACGGCTCGTTAATGATGCGCACCGGGGTGCCCACCGGCGCCATGCTTGCCAGTTCCAATACATTGGGGTTGAGCATGCGGAAGCAGCCATGACTGACGCGCATGCCGATGCCGAATTTCTTATTGGAGCCATGGATCAGATAACCCGGCACTGAGAGTGTCATCTTGTAGGGCCCCAGCGGGTTGTTCGGCCCCGGCGGCACGTAACTGGGTAACGGGTCGCCATCGGCGGCGTGCTCCTCACGGATGGACTGGGGTGGGGACCAACCCGGGTTCGGCGTTTTCGCCGTTATGCGTGCGTTGGTGACCGGCGAACTCCAGCCTTCGCGACCAATCCCCAAGGGATAGGTATGCACGACATTGCGGCCTTTGGGGAAGTAGTACAAACGGTACTCCGCCAAATTGATCACTATCCCTTCGCGCGGCCCTGGCGGCAGGATAAAGCGCGTGGGCAACACCACCTCGGCGCCTTCGCCCGGCAACCAGGGATCGACCCCGGGGTTGGCCACCACCATTTCCAGATACCCCAGATCATTGGCCGCGCCCAAGTCGGCAAAGGTGTCTTCGTACTTAGCGGTGACGACCTGAACCTGGCCGACGATGTCATCGCCGGGTGGCGGCAACGGCCACTCCGTCGCGGCGACGGGCCCCAAGCAGAACAGTGCGCAAAGCGCTAGGCAACGAGGGATGGGCGACATCCGGTAATCCTTGACAAAGATGGTTGATGAATAGGTCGGCAATTGTACACCTGCGACCACGGCAACGCTCAGCGCTGCTGCCAATGGGGTCGCTCGCCACGCCGGTGAGCGTCCAGTGTGACCCGGCAGGCCTGACACAGACGCTTATCGCGCAGCATCGGCTTGCTCAGCTCACGCCATATTGGCTTGGCTGGCAGCAATCCCCCGCACAGGGTGCGATCGGCAGAGCCCGACAATTCCAGCTGCCGCGCGATCAAATGCACGCGCACCTCACGGCAAGCGAACAGGTCGAGCTGCTCGTCCGGCTCGATCAGTTGGTAGGCATGTAACGACCAGGCGGGACGCGGCATAGGGGCTCCAGAACGGGAGCGCCACATTAGCCGAAAGGTTGCCGCCGGAAAAGCCCATCAGAGTAAGGATTCCAGGGCTGGCCAGACATTTTCGAGAAGCACCGGCTGGGCCTGCAACCTGGGGTGAATCCCATCG
Organism: uncultured Pseudomonas sp.; assembly: GCA_946886875.1. The sequence continues at coordinate 4,418 of CAMPJN010000246.1, read as the reverse complement.
CTTTGCATCATTCCCGGCACGCCGCCAACGCCTTCGAGAAAGAATGGCACGAAGGCCACCTCCTTCTCTTCGGCCAGCGTGGCATATACCTGGGCGAAGGCGGTGGTGTAGCGCACGCCGTAGTTCGGCGGCATCAACATGCCGAGCAACACCACCTGCGCGCCACTTGCCTGCGCCTTATCAATGATCGCCGCAAGATTCTGTTGCAATTGCGCGGGGGGCTGACCGCGTAGACCATCGTTGCCGCCAAGCCCCAGAATCACCCAATCCGGATGGTGTTCGGCAAGCAGCCCGGGTAGGCGCGCGGCCCCGCCGGCACTGGTATCGCCGGTGATTGAAGCATTCACCACCCGGTGCGCAAAACCCCGCTCGGCCAGGCGTTTTTCCAACAATGACACCCAGCCCTGGCGGGTATCCAGGCCAAAAGAGGCGCTGATACTATCGCCCAAGACCAGTACGGTTCCCGCTAGCGCGGCCTGGCTCCACATCGCCAGGCACAACACCGCGCCCAATAACCCTTTACGCATCGGAATCTCCATGAGTTCAAGCATTCTCACTGCGCGGAACCTTAGCAAAGTGGTTCCCAGCGCAGAAGGCGAGCTGACCATACTGCATAACCTCTCGCTCACCCTCAACAAAGGCGACAGCTTGGCGATTGTCGGCAGTTCGGGCTCCGGCAAATCCACCCTGCTCGGCTTGCTCGCCGGGCTCGACCTGCCCAGCGCCGGCCATGTGACCCTGGCCGGGCGCGATCTGGGCAGCCTCGACGAAGACCAACGAGCGCGCGTACGCGCCGAACATGTCGGCTTCGTCTTCCAGTCGTTTCAACTGCTCGATAGCCTCAACGCCCTGGAAAACGTCATGCTGCCGCTTGAGCTGGAGGGCCACGCCGATGCTCGCGAACGCGCCCGCGCCCTGCTCGAACGGGTCGGCCTGGGTCGGCGCCTGAGCCATTCGCCGCGCCAGCTGTCCGGCGGCGAACAGCAGCGCGTGGCCATCGCCCGCGCCTTCGCCGCCGATCCCGACGTGCTGTTCGCCGACGAGCCCACCGGCAACCTCGACAGCCACACTGGCGAGCGCATCAGCGATCTGCTCTTCGAACTGAACCAGGAGCGCGGTGCGACTCTAGTCCTGGTCAGCCATGACGAACGTCTGGCCCATCGTTGCCAACGTCTGATCCGCCTTGAAGGCGGCCAACTGGTCGACCGCGTGGAAGCCTGATGACTCATATGCCCTTCACTCGCCTGTGCGCCCTCGCCGCCCGCCAGCTAATGCGCGATGCACGGCTGGGCGAAGTGCGCGTGTTGTTCTTCGCCATGATCATCGCAGTAGCCGCCAGCACTGCGATCGGCTACTTCAGTGCGCGCTTGAACGACGGCATGCTGTTGCGCGCCACCGAGTTCCTCGGCGCCGATCTGGTCCTGAGCGGTAGCTCGCAGGCCGATCAAACGCAAATAGCGCAAGGCAAGCAGTTGGGGCTGGAGCATGCGCAACTGGTTGAATTCGCCAGCGTGATCGCCACCGACGAGGCCATTCAACTGGCCAGCGTCAAAGCCGCCGACAGCGCCTATCCGTTACGCGGGCAACTGAAAAGCGCTTCGGCGCTCTACGGCGCCGAACAAATAAGCGATGGCCCTGCGCCTGGCGAGGCCTGGGCCGAAGCCCGCCTGTTCGCCGCGCTGGAGCTGGAGATTGGCGACATCATCGAGGTGGGCGCAAAACCGCTGCGCCTGACCCGGGTGCTGACCTACCTGCCGGACGAAGCCGGAGACTTTTACAGCCTCAATCCCCACGTTCTGATGCATCTGGATGACCTCGAAGCCACCGGAGTGGTGCAGCCTGGTAGCCGCGTGCGTTATCGCGAGCTGTGGCGCGGCTCGACCGAGGCCTTGAGCGCATACCGCGCAGCGATCACTGATCAGTTGGCAGCCAACCAGCGCTTGGAAGATGCCCGCGACGGCAACCGCCAAGTCGGCAATGCCCTGAGTCGCGCCGAACGCTATTTGAACCTCGCCAGCCTCGCCGCCGTACTGCTCGCTGGTGTTGCGGTAGCGCTCTCGGCGGCGCGCTTCGCCAGCCGCCGTTTCGATGCCAGCGCGTTGCTGCGTTGCCTAGGGCTGTCGCGCTTGCAGGCGCTGAGTCTGTTCGCCATGCAGCTGGCGATTCTCGGCCTCAGCGCCAGCCTGCTTGGCGCCCTGCTCGGCTGGCTGGCGCAGCAAGGCTTGTTTCATTTGTTGCAAGGTCTGTTACCGGCGCAAATCCCGGCTGGGGGCGTATGGCCTGCAGTGGCCGGCATAGCCACCGGCTTGGTGGCGCTTGCAGGCTTCGCTTTGCCGCCGCTCGCCGCCTTGGGCCGGGTGCCGCCACTGCGGGTGTTGCGCCGCGACCTGTTACCCGTACCGCCCAGCTCATGGATGGTATACGGCGCAGCGATTTTGGCGCTGGGGCTGATCATGTGGCGCTTGAGCCTGGATCTGGTGTTGACCTTCACCCTGATCGGCGGTGGCTTGCTGGCCGCCGTGCTGCTCGGCGGCTTGCTCCTGCTTGGCCTGCAAAGCCTGCGCCGGCTGTTGGCGCGGGCGGCTTTGCCATGGCGCCTGGGGCTGGGTCAGTTGCTGCGCCATCCGCTGGCCGCGGCAGGACAGATCCTGGCGTTCGGCCTGATCATTCTGGCCATGGCACTGATCGCTTTGCTACGTGGCGAACTGCTGGACACCTGGCAGGACCAACTGCCGGAACAGGCACCCAATCATTTTGCGCTGAACGTGCTGCCGGACGACAAGGACGCCTTTGCCGCACGCCTGGCCGAGCTTTCGCCCCACCCCGCACCGCTTTACCCCGTGGTGCGCGGGCGTCTGATCGAGATCAATGGCGAGTCGGTGAAACAACTCGTCAGCAAGGAGTCCCAAGGCGAGCGCGCCACCAGTCGCGACCTCAGCCTGACCTGGTCCGCCGAGTTGCCCGCGGACAACAAGCTGATGGCCGGCCAATGGTGGGGTGGTGACACAGTTGCTGAATTGCCTGGTGTCTCGGTCGAGTCTGAACTGGCGAAAAATCTCCAGCTCAAACTCGGCGACCGTCTGACCTTCAGCGTCGGTGGCCTCAACCGCGATGCGGCGGTCACCAGCCTGCGCGAAGTGGACTGGGACAACTTTCAGCCCAACTTCTACATGATCTTCGAGCCGGGCACCCTGGCCGATCTGCCGGTCACCTACCTGATCAGCTTCTACTTGCCACCGCGGCAGGAACGTCAACTGGTCGAGTTGGCCAGGGCCTTTCCCAGCGTCACCCTGCTGCAGGTCGAAGCCCTGCTCGCACAACTGCGCAGCATCCTTGCGCAAGTCACCCTGGCCGTCGAGTTCGTCCTCTTGTTCGTCCTCGCCGCCGGCCTCGCGGTACTGTTCGCTGGCTTGCAGGCGACTCTGGACGAGCGCATTCGACAGGGGGCGCTGCTGCGCGCCTTGGGTGCCGAACGTAAGATATTGCAGCAGGCGCGCCGGGCCGAGTTTGGTCTGCTAGGCGCCGCCAGTGGTTTGTTGGCGGCGATCGGCTGCGAATTGATCAGCTTTCTGCTGTATCGCTACGCCTTCGAGCTGCAGTGGCAACCGCACTTCTGGCTACTGCTGTTGCCGTTGGCCGGGGCGTTGTTGGTCGGCGGTGCGGGTGTGCTCGGCACTCGCCGGGCATTGAATGTCAGCCCGCTGACGGTGTTGCGCGAGGGGTGATCAAAGCGGCGCGGACTCGCAATGACCAGCAGACCCGGCCTAAACTGCGGCTCCGCAGATTGAACAGCATCCCATGAGTCGCTATCGCCCCCCCCGCTCCGCCGGTACCCCGCTGATCACTCCAGAAGGTGAGGCGCGCTTGCGCGCCGAACTGCATGAACTGTGGCACGTGCGCAGGCCGCAGGTGACCCAGTCGGTCAGCGAAGCGGCGGCCCAGGGCGACCGTTCGGAGAACGCCGAGTACACCTACGGCAAGAAGATGCTGCGGGAAATCGACAGCCGGGTGCGCTTCCTGACCAAGCGTCTGGAAAGCCTCAAGGTGGTCAGCGCCCGTCCCAGCGACCCGGACAAGGTGTACTTCGGCGCCTGGGTCAGCCTGGAAGACGAAGACGGCGTGGAGTCACGCTACCGCATCGTCGGCCCGGACGAGTTGGATCTGAAGCTCAACCTGATCAGTATCGACTCGCCCCTGGCCCGCGCCCTGGTGGGAAAAACCCTGGACGCGGAAATCCGCGTGGCCACCCCGACAGGCGAGAAGACCTGGTATCTGGTTGCCATCGAATATATCTGAGCTACAGCGTTTCAGCGCCGGGTGATCAAGCCCTGTTTGGCGACCCGTACCAGCTCGCGCACGGTTTCCTGCAGATGCTCGGCGCTGGGCGCCTGCAGCACAGCCAGGTCGAAACTGTCGCT